>NZ_AZFH01000069.1:0-28338 GCF_001435735.1 Ligilactobacillus equi DSM 15833 = JCM 10991 | reverse complement strand
GTGGAGCTTATATCCCCCCACTAAAGTAGGGGGATTTACGCTCCTTTTTCATTAAACCATAAGCTAATAACACATATAACTTTTCATAATACTTCTCCCCTAAAAAGCCGCAAGCACCCCTAGCTTGCGGTTTTTGTTTTGCACACATTCGCAAGTCCCTAACCATCTAGAGCTTATTCACTTAGTTGGTAGTGGTCAGGGTTGACATTGGCAAAGAGTGGAGATAATTGGCCGTGGCACAAGATCGTTAAGCGGTGCATTGCCCGTGAACAAATCGTGTAAACTAATTGTCTTTGGCTGTCGTCACCGTAATTTTGGGCGTTAGCATCCCACATAATAATCGCATCGAATTCTAAACCTTTAGCGAGGTAAGATGGAACCACCAAAGTTCCAGGTACCAAACGTTGGTTTTCTGTGCGAATTAAGGTTACCTCTTGTCCTTGAGCTTTAAGTTCCGCTGTAATGGTTTCACATTCCGCCAAAGTCTTCCCAATAATCGCCGTCGTCAATTTTTCTTGGTCGTTAGTAGCCAACTGTTGAACTGCTTTACTTAGCATCGCTGCTTGACTATCAGTTTGGAAAATGACTGGTTTTTCTCCCGCACGTTCGAAGGCTGTGACCGCCTCACCATTAATTAAGACCTCTTTGGTAAAGTCGGTAATTTGTTGGGTAGAACGGTAAGACTTGGTTAATTGCACAACACTTGTCTTTTCCTTATCAAACATAGTCCCAAGCTCTTTTAACAAGCTGTGGCTGTTCTCTCCAGTAAAGATAGCTTGGTTCAAATCCCCTAACAAGGTAAACTTGGCATTTGGGAAGGAGAATTTTAGATAGGCTAATTGGTAGGCCGTGTAGTCTTGAATTTCATCAACGAAGACGTGGCGCATTTCCGTTTCTCCCCGACGGCCACATACTAAATCAAAGAGGTAAAGAAAGGCTGTTACATCTCCCAGAGAAACTTTCTTTTCTTTAAAGTCTGCCTTAACAGCTTCTACATGCGCTTGCCATTCTGCAAGACTGACTTCATATTTAGCGAGATTAACTAAGCGTGGCACCGCCTTTAGAAAAGCCAAATATTGCATCCGAGGGCTGAGGAATTGGTTCTTAATAATCTTTTTGTGCACTGTGCTAAATTCGCGCATGACAAATTGCCGGCCCAAAAAGTCCATTTCAGCATCCCCACTCTTAAAGTTACGGGAGTGGTCACCATAAAGTTGGTCTAATTGTTGCTTACTTAAACCTTGAATGGCTTCTTGGACCCGTTCAGAACGCGCTGCCTTATTAATTCGCTTGTTAAGCTTTTTAATCAAGGCTTCGCGGGTCGCTGATAAGCGCACCTTGAGGTGATAGTTTTCGTTAAAACTGTAATAAATATCCTTGATGGTCTCTTTGGAAAAGAAAACTTCACCGTTTAACTTGATTGGCCGTACCCGCAAACCTTGCGTTTCTAAACTACGCGCATAGCGGGTGGTAGCTTTAAAGAATTCGAGGCTATCTTTTAGCTTTTGAATTTTTTGCGTCGCTGGTGCTTCCACTTTTTCAAATCGTTCTTGAAGGGTTTCGACCCGTAAATTAGGTACCCGCCGTTGACTGTATTGATAAAAGGTCATTTGAACCATATTGTGTTCCCCCATTTCAGGTAACACTTGGTCAATATAGTCATTAAACAATTGGTTAGGTGAGAATAAAATCACTTGGCTAGACTTTAATTTCCCCCGATATTGGTAAAGTAAGTAGGCTACTCTTTGTAAGACCGCAGAAGTCTTCCCAGAACCAGCGGCCCCTTGAACAAAGAGTAAGTCAGATTTAGTATCCCGGATGATTTTATTTTGTTCTCTTTGGATGGTGGTTACGATACTCTTCATCTTAATATCAGAATCTTCCCCCAAGACTTCCAATAACATTTGGTCACCCAAGGTTTCATCGGTATCAAAAACCGTCAAAATTTGGCCATCTTCCACCATAAATTGCCGTTTTAATTCCAGATTAACTTTGCGTTCGCCATCTGGAGTCAGGTAAGTTACTTCACCTAAACCTTGACCATCATAATAAATACTGGAGATAGGCGCTCGCCAGTCATAAACCAAGAAATTATCAGGCCCATCAGAAAAAGTCCCTAAACCGATATAAGCCACTTCCTTACTCTCACCTTCTTCGGTGAAGTCAATGCGTGCAAAGTAAGGCTTGTGTTCCAAGCGTTCCAAGGTTTCAAGACGACGTTTGGCTTGGTTTAAGTTACTTTCTCTTTCCTGGAGTAATTGTTGTTGTTGCCGGACAGTCAAAGCCGTTTCCATCATACCCGAATAAGTTGACGTTTTAAGGCGGACATTCTTGGAAAAATCGTCCTTGATAGTCTTGCTATCAGCTTCAACCTTCGCAACCGTTTTGCCTTCCTTAACTTGTGCTTCTTTAATTTTAGCAACGACTGCGTCCATCCGTTTTTGTTCTGTTTCTTTAATTGTGGCCATAACTTAACGTAAGCCCCCTGTCTTCAAATTTTCAGTATTCTATTTTAGCATGTTTTCCAACTCGCTTTCAATCAAAAGACTTCATACTCTTAGGCTACAAACTAAACGGTATCCGTGCTACAATGAAAGTGAATTTGACATAAGAAAGGAACTAACATGGCTTTTAATGTTTACTTTATCCGTCACGGACAAACAATTTTAAATAAATACAACCGCATGCAAGGTTGGTGTGACTCACCTTTAACAGCTAAGGGCTTAGCTGATGCTAAAGAAGTCGGTCAAAAACTTGCTGAAATCAAATTTGACCATGCCTTCCACAGTGATACTATGCGGGCTCAAAATACCTGTCTTAACCTTTTAGCCCAAAACAAGCATGAAACACCAACGCCAGCTGTTATGCCTGAATTTCGTGAACAAGGTTATGGCTACTTTGAAGGAGCTGATTCTGGTAATGCTTGGATGATGATTGGCGGTCCGCACGGTTGTCGTACATTTAAAGAATTAATTACCACTTACTCCATTGAAGAAGCTCGCAACTTTGCCAAGGAAGCCGATCCCTTCAACGATGCTGAAAATGATGCCGACTTCCAAGCACGCATTGACCTTGGTTTGGCTAAACTACGCCAACAAACACACGACGGTCAAAATATTGTTATCGTTAGTCACGGTACGACTATCCGGAGTCTAGTTCACCGCTTTGCTCCCGAAACTGATATTACTATCGGCCCACGCAACGGTTCGATTACTAAATTCAGTATCAGTGATGACCAAGTTAACTTAGAATTTTACAACCACTAATAAAAAAACGTCCCAGTTTGGACGTTTTTTTGTTGCAAATTTTATTCTTCCACCGGAGTCATTTTTCCAGTCACATAACTAAGACGATACCCCGGTTCGATATTAGGAATCACCACATTCAGTTTGAATTTGCCATTTTGGCTCCGCGCTTGAATGTGGTAACACCGTGGAATAACCTCATTATCTGCATGATACATGGGTTCAACCTGATAACGCACATTATCGTACTTCCTAACGGCCTTTAAGACTTCCTTTTCAATTTCAGCTTGTAAGACCGCATTCGACCAGCGTGTTTGTGGCGTAAGATTGGTGCGCTTGTTTGCCTTGGTTTTTAAAATCTTATCATTGAACATACTTCGGGCAATCAAGTGTCCCCGCGTTAAACCAGGGGCAAAACCCAACGGATCGGTGGTAATTGGACCCTTATTACTAAGACGTGGTAAGTTACTTTTTACCAACCACATACTAGCCTTAATCGGCCTTTGTTTATTATCAACGCGTAAAGCCGGCATATTTTTGGTTTTGGGTTGCGTGAAAGCCAAACGAGTCTTATTTTCATTGCAGATAAAAATATTACTCTGATTATCGAAAAATAACTTATCACCATCTAAGTTATATTGCTTTTGAATGTTATCCGTAACCGTTGAACGTGCGCGGTTAGAAACTTCTTGGGAAATATGAGCATACTCGCCTTCTTCCGGCTGATTAGCACTCATCTTTTCCAGGTCATGTTGCTGATTTTTTTGCGGTGCTTTAAGTTTCAATGGAGCTTCAAAACTATTTTCTAAGACCTTTGGCTTAGATACTGATTGTTTTTCTTCTTTAAGCGCCTGTAAGCGTTGTGTAACTTTTGCTACATCTGTTGGCGTTTGAACTTCTTGGACTTCCATGCCAAGAAAATCCAAAACTTCTTGGCGAATCAACGCATCAATCTCGGCCTGTCTTTGTTTCTGTTTAGCTACCAGTTCAGCCTTCAAACTCTCAATCTGTTGACTAAGCTCGGCTTCCTCCGCCAAAAGTTGGTTAAAACGTTCTGTTTCCACCACAATCTACCTACCTTTTAACAATATAATCTAAAATTTTATATAATAGCTCGATGTTAGCTTTAGGGATAGGGTAAGCCATTAATTCATCAGGATATTGAGGGTATACCGTATCCTTTAGAAAATTTCCATCGTTAAGCACAATTTCGCGAATATCATCAGGTAAAACTTCCAGATGGAATTGTAGACCGACCACATTATCTCCTACCATGATTGCTTGTTGAGCAGTGTGCTCGTTATTATAGAAGGTTTTAATTTGGCGAATAGCCGGTAATTCAAAGTAGCATTGCTCTTGATGCCAGTGAAAGGCCGTCAAAGCAATCGGAAGACCTGGGATAACTTCATCTTGGCGCTCAATCATTCCCCAGCCGGCCTCCTTACGGCCCTTAACAATCTGAGCTCCCATAACTTTACCAATTTGTTGCATCCCAAAACAAATTCCCAAAACTGGTTTGCCCACTTCCATCATATTAGCAATTAAAGCTCTTTCTTCTAAAATCCAATCATCATGGTCTTCAACACTTTGGGGGCCACCTAATAATACTAACAAATCAGTATTTGCGGCTTTAGGCAACTTAGTTCCCATTGTTGCTGGATGGTAAATGTAAAGTTCGTGACCATGTTGGTGGGCCCAATCTGCGATTGCTCCGGGACCCTCGTTAGGAGTATGCTGTAATACATTAATTCTCATTTTGGACCTCTTTTCGTAAAAACGATTTCGTTAACTTTTATTTTACCACTTTATCGTTCACTTAACATTATGAGCGCTTCCTCAGAATCCTATTTTTTTCTTAAATTTCGCCCATGACATTTTTAACAAACCTTATCACAAAGATAATGAAAACGCTATCTTTTGCATGTTATAATGCAAGTGAAAAAGAAAAAGCAAGGAGGAATTGACCATGTTTAACTTTATCTTACGTAATCCCAAAACCACTAACCCATCCCAAAAAGAAAAAGAAGCCCACGTACAAGCAAAAAACTACGAACGTTTTGTTGCGGCTAACTACGGGCAAACCCTCGATCAAGCTGTACCACAACAGTGGGTTGTTTCTAAAGAAAAATACTATACGCGTTAATTAATATCCCCAAAAAAGTCCACTGCTCGGTTCGGCAGTGGACTTTTTACGTTTAGTAAGCTGAAACTAATTGACCATTTGAAACAGTATAAGCCGCAATGACAGGGTTAACACTAGGATCAACGTCCTTGCCGTTTTCAATCATTTTAGCATGGTTTTCGTGCACCGATAAAATATCACCATCAGCGGTAACATATAGTTCTGAACTGTCTAAATTGTTGTCTTTGGCCGCCTTAGCTAAAGCTTGCGGTGCATATTGCATGACACCAGTTACCTGACTTGAAGAAGTAGCAGCGGTCTCACTTTCACTGGTAACCTGACTAGCACTAGAACTACTTTGACTTGTAGCGGAATTGCTAGCACTGGTCATACTAGTACTGTTATTGGTTTTAGTTGTAACCTGGCTATTATTAGAACTCTTAGCCTTTGCTACCACCTTAGCCGTTGAGCTAGTGGCAGAAGATTGATCCTGGGCTTGGTCAGAACCACAAGCCCCCAAAACCAAACTTAAGGTCAAAATAGGCAAATATAATAAACTAATTTTTTTAAGTTTCATGTTTCTTCCCTTTAACTTTCTTAATTTCCTTCATCTAATTACATGCTTAATCATAATCTGTCCCTCTTTCCACGTCAAGAAATTCATGTTAACTTTGTGTGTTATGCTAGTTAAATTCGAGAAATAAATATGAATGTTAGTAGCCCGAATAAAATTTTAAAAAGATGGTTGACATTTAAGATTATGGTGTTATGATTATAAACAATTAATATAAAGTTAAACGGCAATGAGAAGGGGAGTAGGTTATTTCCACGCACGCAGAGAGTTCCTGGTTGGTGAAAAGGAATTGTACGGAAGTTTCACGAAAATCACCTTTGAGCGGAAGATGCGATGAGTGTCTTCAGGTTGTACCCTCTATAGTACTGACGTATCGCCCAAAGTACAGCTTTGGGCCGCACGTGACAAAGGCTGACTGTTATTTAGTTGGCGAAAAATAGGTGGTACCGCGGAAACGCCCTATGAGGATTTAGTCCTTGTAGGGCGTTTTTAATTGCTATTTAATTTTTTGAAAATTATTATGAGGTGATTACTATGAATCAAGGAACAACATTATTGACATTAGACAACGGCTACCATTTATTTTCACGTAAAGAGGGTGAGGGCCCTGTAAAGCTTCTTTGTGTTCACGGCGGTCCTGGGGGTAATCATGAAGAATTTGAAAACTTTGCTCAAAACCTTACTGACAAAGGTGTCGAAGTTTATACATATGACCAATTAGGTTCTTTTTATTCTGACCAACCTGATTTCAGTAAAGAAGAAAACCGGCACTTTTTGACCCTAGACTATTATCTTGAAGAACTTGAAGAAGTTCGGCAAAAACTAGGTTTGGATGATTTCTATCTTCTTGGCCATTCCTGGGGAGGACTTTTAGCACAAGAATATGCCTTGAAATATGGCCAACATCTCAAAGGGTTGGTATTGATGTCAATGATTGATAATATCGAGGAATACACACCGCATGTTAACAAACTTAGAGAAGACCTCTTTTCCGAACTAGAAGTTAAATACATGCGTGATGTTGAAGCCGAAGAAAATTTTGACGATCCAATGTATCAACAGCTTTTGGACAAGTTATATTCGCTTTATGTGACTCGGCATCCTAAAGTTAAGCACATGATTAGTACTATGGCAGCGCCTGTTTACAATCATTTCCAAGGTAATAATGAATTTGTGATGGTTGGGACTTTAAACGGTTGGGATCGGCGTGCTGACTTACATAAGTTGGAAATGCCAACGCTCTTAACCTTTGGGGAATTTGATACGATGCCATTAGATGCGGCCCGTCGTATGCAAGATACCCTACCAAATTCACGTTTGGTATTGACTCCGGATGGTGGTCACTGTCACAACGAGGATAATCCAGCAGCCTTTTTCAAGACGTTATACCAATTCTTAGCTGAAGTCGAAGATGGTACCTTTAAAGGTGCTTAATTAGGGAGGAAAGCTTATGAAGTTAAAGAAAATGTTATTATCAGCGCTTGTCGTTAGTGCAAGTGCTAGCTTATTAGCTGCTTGTTCATCTAATAAACAAGAAACGGCTGAAAAGAATCAAACCTTATATTTAATGCAAACGAGTGATATTCTTTCCTTGGATAATTCTAACATGGCCAACTTGGCACAATGGAATGTTTTCGAACAATCCATGGAAGGTATGTATCGAGCAAATAAAGATGGAGAGTTAATTCCAGCTATGGCCAACAAGGTAGTTAAACCAACAAATGGCGGGAAGACCTATACCTATCACCTACGTAAGAATGCTAAGTGGTCAAATGGTGACCCCGTTACTGCGCAAGATTTTGTGACTTCTTGGAGACGTTCCGCTGCTCCAACAGCTAAATCTGGTTACAACTACATCTTTACAGGAATTAAGAATGCAACCAAGATTTCTAACGGGAGCTTACCAGCATCTGAATTAGGGGTTAAAGCATTAGATAAACATACCTTACAAGTTGAGCTAGAATACCCAATGCCTTACTTCAATAAAATGATGGTTTTACCAGCATTCTTCCCCCAAAACACTAAGTATGTGAAGAAGTATGGTGATAAATACGGAACCAATAGTTCACGTTTAGCATATAACGGGGCTTTCCAAGTTAAAGGATGGACAGGAACCAACGAAAAATGGACTTTAACGCGTAATAGCCATTACTACGCTAAAGACCAAGTTCATTTAAAGAAAATTGCTATGCAAGTAGTTAAGGACTCTAATACAGCTCACCAATTGTTCCAAGAAAATAAGCTTGACGAAGCACAAGTAACGGGAACAACGGCTCAAGGTTTACAAAATGATAAAAACTTGCACCACGTCAGACGAGCAGGAACCTACTACTTACGATTAAACCTGGAACAAAATAAAACCTTTAGTAACCAGAAATTACGTCAAGCACTGTATCTTGTCTTGAACCGTAATCAATTAGCTAACAAGGTTCTTAGCGACGGATCTAAGGCTGCAGATACGTATGTTGCTCCAGGATTGGCCAAAGACCCAACAACTGGTAAAGACTTTGCTACAGAAATGAAACCAAGTGAAACGCATAATGTGGCTAAGGCGAAGAAGTTGTGGCAAGAAGGTTTGAAGGAGTTAGGCAAGTCTGAAGTGACATTGACAATGGTAACTGATGACCAAACGGTATCTAAAAATATCGGTCAATTTGTTCAATCACAAGTTGAGACTAATTTTAAGGGTGCAAAGGTTAGCGTAACATCAGTGCCAAATAAGAACGCAAGCGACCGAGTAAGTAGTGGTAAATTTGATATGCAATACACACTTTGGCTAGCTGATTTTGCTAATCCGGTGAGTGATTTTGATGTTTTAACTTCAACTAACCCACAGAACTATGGGAAGTACAATAGTACTGCTTATGATGATCAACTTACTCAAGCTAAAGTCAATGGTAACAATGAAAAGGCCTTTTGGACTAACATGCGTAATGCTCAAAAGCAATTGAATGGTGACATGCCAGTTGTACCTTTATATACTATGACTGAAAGCTACTTGGTTAATCCTAAATTAAAGGGTGTTCTTTACCACACAGTTGGTGAAACAGATTACACTCGTGCATACTTTAATAAATAGAAGGAGATAACCTAACTCTCTAATAAATTTTAAAAATAGCCATAGTAAAAACCTTAAGAGATTAACGTTTTTGGAAACGTAATTTCTTAAGGTTTTTAAATTACAAAACTTATCTCTTACTTCGATTGATAACAAATCTCAGTATTGCTTTTCCTACCCCATCACCATTATTACTTTCAGTAATTACATCAGCAACCTCTAACAACTTAGGTGTTGATTCTTTAACCGCTACCCCAATTCCGGCATATTTTATCATTGGAATATCTGGGTCAGAATCTCCGATTGCCATAGTTTCCTCTGGTTTAATGTCTAACTTTTTACTAATTTGATTTATAGCCCAACCCTTGTTGACACTTTTACTTACAAAATCAATATAATATGGTTCAGATCTAGTAATACTCAAGTTTTCATAATATTCCTTAGGAATATTACTTTGCAATTTTTCGATAACTTGTGGCTCTGCAGCAAACATTAACTTTAGAAAATCCTTTTTTTGAGATAGTTCTTGAAGTTGCTCAAAAGTCCTATAGTGTATTGGTAATTTATTCTTATAAGATTCAAGCGTAGCATACAAATTTATATCAGAATCTGTAGTGTATGCGTCTTCTGCTGTTTGTGCCATCATAAATATTCTCTGGCCTTGTATTGCTGTGTGACTGAATTTTTCAATTTTAGCTATATCTTCAAAGTTAATAGTATTTTTAGCAACTATTTTACCACTAGTAGATGTAATCATCCCTCCATGAAAAATTGCTACATACTGATCATCTTGATTGGATAAACCTAACTGTTCTAAATACTGTTGCGTACTAACTAAAGGGCGCCCAGTAATAAGCGCCACTTTAATCCCCTTTTGTGTCGCTTGTTTAATGGCATCAACTGTAGTGGGTAATAATCTTCTATCATCAGTTATCAATGTTCCATCTATATCAATGGCTATTAATTTTATATTTGACATGATTAAGCACTCCTTTTTTTGATGGATCCCTACATTACAATCTATAGATATGACATTATCTAAACTATTCCCACATCATCTTACAAATTCCGTAATTCAGTCACAATTTCTGCATATGACTGTTCCTTACCAAAAATGGCGGATGTTCCTAATACAAAATTATTAATGCCTATATTCTTATATTTTTTTATCCTCTGTGGAGAGATATTTCCATCAAGGCCTATTTCAAACGTAAACTCATTTTCTTTCCTTAGTGCACAAACTTGCTTAATCTTTTTGTCCATACTCTCAATAAATCTTTGACCAGCAAATCCGGGATTTACTGTCATTATTATAACTCCATCTATATGTGGAAGTAGTTCTGAAACCATTTCTATAGATGTTTCGGGGTTTATAGCAATTCCTGCCTTGCAACCATAATCTTTTATTTTTTCTAAAGTTGTTAGTGGAAATCTATCTGCTTCAGGATGAATATATATTATCTGAGCACCTGCTTCAGCAAACAATTTAACATGCCTAATAGGATTTTCAATCATTAAGTGTGCGTCAAGTGGTAAGTGGGTAAGTCTATTAACACTAATATAGTCTTCCAATCCAAGTGCAAAATTGGGGACAAAATTTCCATCCATAATATCCATATGGAGTAAATCTACACCTGCTTGTTCTAAATCTTGAATTTCTAAGTCTAACTTAGTAAAGTCCGCACACATCATTGATGGACATAAGTTAATTTTACTCATAATTATTTCCTTTCATAACAAAATAACTACCATAATATCAGAAAATATGGTAGTTATATTAGTCATTAATTTTTATTTACGGTCATAGAGGTAAATAAATTAATCACCATTTTTATTTTGTGTAGTTACATGGTTATATAATGCCTTACCAGCCTTAACATCTTCCCAAGTACCAATCTTTACACCCTCAGAATAGTAACCATCTAATGCACCATCACGTTGTAATTTTGTTTGTTCCAATGCAACTTTGGAATTCCATTCCGTAATGTCAACATCCGCAAGAGACTTGTGTAAAGCCGTAACAGGGTCCATATCTTTACCACCTGAAGTAAATAATGTACCATGGGAATTAAGTAAAAATCCGTTACGTAATGCTTTATCTCCAAGTTTCTTAACTTCATTAGATACATATTCTGCTAATTCTTCAGAACACATTGGGTGCCACTCTAATGTTCTAATTTCTTTTAACTTTTGAGTAGCTTCTGTCAAGTTAGGCATATTTAAACCTGTTGTTGCCCAAAACATTGATTGATCAGCATGGGAGTGGAAGACACATTTAATGTCAGGATTTACATCATAAATCGCTTCATGCATATTAATTTCACGAGTAACTTTTCCGTTACCTGAAATAACTTTTCTAGTGTGAGGTTCGATAACTAAGATTTGGTCCGCAGTTAGATGCCCCAAATATGCTTCTGACATCATCGTTGGTGTCATTACATAGTATTCCTTACCTTCTTCATCTTTCACACGAATACTGATATTACCACCAACAATATTAGTATCACGTCTTTCCATGACTGTTCTAACAACTCTTGCTAAATCTTCACGTTCATATTCAAAAGGAATTCGACCTGCTGGAAACTTCATAGTGTAACAACCTCTCTTTTTAATATTTCTTTTTTAATTCACGTAACTCTTTCAACTGTTTTTTTGCTTTTCTTTTTTTCTCTAAATAGCCAGGGAAAAGAACGTTACTACCTTTTTTATTTACTAATAATCCTAGGATAATGACAAAAATATTTACCCAATACATTTTCGTAAAAATTGCCATTACGAATAGTAGAAATGTTAAGAAACTAATAAATGTCCAAAACTGCCTAGTCTTTGTCATAACAATCTTCCCCCCTAATAAAGTTTACTTTTCTTCCAATTTCTTGTACTTATTTGCTGGAATTGGTTCTTTTTGGAATCTAAGGTAAAGTAATGCAAACAAGGTAAGTAAAGCGACAAAACCAATAATTGCCCAAATATTACCACGACCAGCCCATGATGCTAGGAATCTAAAATCTGGTGCTTCAATAGAACTCCATGAAACTTCTGAACCAGAAGGAACCTTAATGGCTCCCGTACTCTTTGCTAATTTTGTAAAGATACCTGCAAAGTATGTCGACCCGTATAAGAACAATGGCTCATAAATGATTCCTAAAACAATCATACGTAATAAGTTACCACCGGTTAAGAGTAAACCACCCACACCAAGACAGTAGTTAATAACACCAGCTAATGGTAAAATTTCATTGCCTGGTAAGATAGCCGCAAACACAATTGAAATAGGAATCAAGAGAACCATAGTTACCCATAATTCAGTACTTTGTCCTAAAATTGGCCAGTCAAGGCCAATAACAAACTCACGACCTTTGACATGCTTCTTCATAAAATCGCTCATCGTAGTACCGAACGGGGTTAAAGCATCCATGAAGAATTTAGCCATAACTGGGAAAATAGCCATAACCGCACCTGTTGTTACAGCAAGGTTCAGTGAATTTGCAATACCATATCGCCCAACAAGGCCAAGTAATAATCCAATAATGGCACCCATAACAACTGGCTCACTTAGGATACCGATTTTACGCTTTAAAGAGTCGGCATCCCATTCTTTATTAAACACTGGAATAAAGTCCATCACTTTGTTAATGGGACTCATAATAACAGCAGTAAAAGTTTCGATGTGGGTAACAGTTACCCCTTCGTAACCCAGCATATCTTTGATTTCCTCAGACCACATATCACCGAGCTTCAAAGAAATAACAACTTGAATACCAGCTACAATAAATCCCCATAACATGTTCCCAGAGAATTGGTAAACAATGTAACCAGTTAATGCAATTCCCCAAACATTCCACATATCTGCATTCAAAGTTTTTGTCATTTTACCTAGTAACATAATTAAGTTAATGCCTAATTCAATGGCAAAAAATGCAAATGCCAATGGCCAAGCCCATGTAATAGCAGATGCACCAGTCCAACCAAAGTCAACAACGGGTAAATTAATACCTGTATTCTTCGCCAAAGCCTTAGCTGCTGGACTTACAGCTGCAGTCAACTGATTGATAGCTAAACTCATCCCAATGAAACCAGTACCTAAATACAATCCTGAAAGTAATGCCTTAGATAGTTTCATACCAAATATTAAACCTAAAATAGCAATGAATATTGGGATAAGAACTGTAGATCCAACACCAAGAACTGCTTGCACTATGTCATTCCAATTCATATTTATCACCTCGAGATTTTAGTAATATTAAAAAAGCATAAGAATTATATTTTATGTTTTTCAACAACCTCCTTTACTTTTTCATTTGCTTCATCTTGGCCCATTCCTGTTAACCAAGGTAAACCCACCATTCCGACAACATCATTTTCATCAAGCGTTTCTTGAAGCTCTGCATCAGCCGGTGCAATTCCAACATAAATAATAACGCTAGGATCGTTTTCGATAGTAGACTTAGCCGTTTCAATTGGCTTTGGGGTAGCCTTAGCATACCCATCTAATCCAACAGATGCTAAGTATTCATTCAATTTATTTGATACTTGGGGACTAGTTGCAACACCTGAACCACAACAAACTAAAATAGTTTTCATAATTAAACACCTCGTTAATCTTTAAAAGTTTCTGTAACTAATTCATACATTTTTTCTTTTGTATCAGCATTCTTAAATTTTTCTACAAATGCACTATCCTGAAAGGCAGCCATCATACTTGCTAATAACTGAGGTTGCTTAGAACCTTCCTTTATACCCAAGAAAAGGAAGTCACGAGTTGACATATCCGCTGCGTCGCCCATTTGCTTAACATTAAGTACTTCCTTATTTCGTGCAATATAGATAAATGGTTTTTTGATATATTTACTATCTACATGTGGTAAAGCAACCGAAATCTCTGGAAATTGAAGTCCCGTTGGATAGGATAATTCTCGCTTTTCAAGTCCAGTAATGTACCCCAGTTCTGCTACACCCCCTTCAATAGCCCGCATTCCGACTAAATCAAAGAGTTGTGCTTCATCAGAAACTAATACATTTAAGTCAATTAAATCAACATCAAACATATCCTTAATCATAAAATCATCTCCTTTTAAATTTCATTTGTTTCCGCTTACATACTTTATTATAATCAAAAAAAAAAAACAATCCTTTTTTTGATTATTTTTGATTTTTTATTTACGAACTTGAACGTTTAACTTTGTTATATTATAATAAAAGACATATATTAGAATATAAAAAATATAAGAGAGGTGTCCAAAGATGATTAAAAATGTTCGTTTAAATAAAATAATAGATATCATCAATTTAAACGGTGGAACAATGTCTACCTCTGAAATTGCGTCAACTATAGGCGTATCTGAGGTTACCATTCGGAGAGATTTAAAAGAGTTAGAGCAACAAGGAAAATTAATTCGTGAACATGGCGGAGCTTCCATTATAGAAGAACCTCAAAAACATATTGAATTTTCAACTGATGAGAAAATGTTGCGAAATATAGGAAAAAAAGAAGAAATTGGGAAAAAACTTGGTAAGCTTATTCCAGATAAATCAACTATATTTCTTGGTGCAGGAACCACACTATTACTAGCAATTCCTTATCTAGTAAAGAAAGAGTTAACATTTATTACAAATAGTTATCCTGCCTTTCAAGCATTATTAGAATATGATAATAGAGTCATTTTAACTGCTGGAGAACTGTACAAGAAAACAGGTGAATTCCTAGGAGAAATTGCAGAAAACTCATTTAATAGCATTAACATTGATTATGCTTTATGTTCAACAAATGGTATTAGTGAAAATAAAGTAACTACTAGTAATTCCCAGCAAGGAAGTATCCAGTCTACTGCAATGATGTGCTCAAATAAGAAAATTATCGTGGCTGATACTTCAAAAATTGGTAATTTAGATGTGATTACTTTTTCTAATCTGGATTCTTTTGACTTTCTTGTCAGTGACGATGATTGGGATGCAGAAGTCAAAAAAAAATACTCTCAATATATTGAAATTAAATAGAATGTGAAAGGAAGTTTATTATGATTATTACTTTAACTATGAATCCCTCTGTTGATTATCTTTATAAATTAAGCACCTTATCACCAGGAAATTTGAATAGAGTAGAGTTAGTATCAAAAATGGTTGGTGGGAAAGGAATAAACGCGGCACGTGTATCATCAATTCTAGGTACAGATACTATTGCGATGGGAGTAATTGGTGGCCAGAATGGTCAATATATAGAAAATGAAACTTCTATCGATAAATTTACACCGAAATTCATTAAAGTAAAAAATGAAACGAGAAATTGTTACGTTATTCTTGATAAAAATAACAACAAAACTGAAATTAATGAATATGGTTACCCCATTGAAACAAAAACAATTTCTCTAATTACAAACAACATTAGAGAAATTCTTTCTAATGAAAAGGTATCTATTATTTCTCTTAATGGTAGTTTACCAACCAACTGCCCTTCTGATTTTTACAATAGATTAATAAAGGATATTCGCTCTATAAATAAAGACGTGAAGGTATTACTCGATACATCTGGAGATGCATTGAAAACTTGTTTAAATTCTAAGTATCTTCCCAATATAATCAAACCCAATGAAGTTGAAATTGCTAATTTACTCGGTATTTCTGTAACTACTGATGTTAAAATACTAAAGGCTAAAATTGAAAAAAATGACTTATTGTCAAAAATTCCAATTATTTTTGTTTCATTAGGTTCACAGGGATCACTTGTTAAATATAATCATTCTTTTTATAAAATAACGTTTCCTAAAATAAACGCTGTCAATACACAAGGATCTGGTGACTCTACTGTTGGTGGTTTGTTATCTGCAATTGATATGCAGAAAGATGAAAAAGAAATTATTAAGTATGGTTCTGCCGCCGGTACAGCTAATGCATTGAATATTAAAACTGGTTTTATTGATATAGAAGATTTTAAAAACTCATACGATAATGTAGAAATTTCAATGATTGGAGAATAAACTATGGAATACGAAGTATATTACATTAGACATGGACAAACGTTGCTCAACCTTTCTCATCGTATGCAAGGTTGGTCAGATTCACCATTAACAGAAAAAGGTATTCAAGATGCCGTAGAAGCTGGACAGTTGTTAAAAAAAGAAAATTTAGAATTTTCTAAAGTATACTGTAGTGATACAAGTAGAGCCTACAATACTTGTAAAAAAATAACTGAATTATGTAATATACCCCAAAATTCAATAAAACCAAGCTCTTTGTTCAGGGAACAATGCTACGGTTATTTTGAAGGACATAATATTGATGAAACATGGAGGATTATCGGTCTTCCATATGGACAAACCAAGTTCCTTGATCTTGTGTCTGAATATGGTATTGATAATGTTCGTAATATGACCAAAAGTGCTGATCCAACAAAATTGGCTGAAAATGCTGAAGATTTTTGGACGAGAATTAACAAAAGCTTTAATTTAATTAGCTCCTCAGTTAAAAATAAAGAAAAAGTTCTTGTTGTATGTCATGGTACGCTAATTTTTAGTCTAGTTAAAAAATATGGAAATGGTATCGACAAAAATATTGAGCCTAAAAATGGTTCAGTCACTAAATTAGTGTTTAAAGATTCTAAACCCACTGTTGAATTTTACAATAAGACATTCTAACTCAAATGATAGGTTGGATTACAGAAATTGTCATCTTTACACATACCACTAAATTTAATTAATCATATAACCAAAATCCCTTCGACTAAGCAAGTCAAAGGGATTTTGTAACTATTCGTTAAACACCATTCTTTGCCTAACCAACCTCTGATATTCCTCAATCCCTATCATCTAGTATGCACAATCTCATAGTGTTCCTGATAATAAAGATTGATGCCTGGTTTTCAATATAACTTCGACTCAGCTATCCTGACCTTTTTTGACAGTACACCCTTCAATATATTCTCAACAAGTAACTTCTTGAGTTTTCTTTGATTGCTTTAACCAGTATTAAGTATCTTTCATATAGATATATCTTTTGTGCGTGAAAATTCTAGATAGGAAACTTATTGTAACCTAACTGGATATATTTATACCATATCTGCTTTATACTAGAGTAATTGAGATAATTAAATAAATATCACTAAAATACTAAGATTCATGAAAAATAGCTGTTATAATTGATGCTTGACGATTTAATTTTTTAGTATTCTCCTGCAATAATATAGTGACTATTTTTAGACAAAAACATAAAACTAGAATCATATTTTAATTTTTTAACCCCTTTCAGTCACTTTTACCTTGCAAGGTTATGCTAAGAAAGGCATAATAAAGTTAAACTACTTGTATCGAATTTTATTTAGAAAGGACTGTTTTTATGCGCTCATTTGAAGCCGATCAAAATTTTATTAAGATTTTAGAAGCCGTGGTCCGCTTTGGCAGTGTCAGCAAGGCCGCCGAATACCTTTTTATTTCGCAGCCTTCCCTCAGCAAGAAGATTAAGCAGCAAGAAGATTCCTTAGGCGTTACTCTAATTGATCGGCGCCACCACCCCATTCGTTTGACTGAGGCTGGAGAATTTTACCTCTCGAATTTAAAGCGCTTAACCACTCAATACGCTGCTGTTTACCGTGATTTACAACGAATGTCAAGTTCCAATCATGGACAACTGTCTATTGGAGTAACCCAATCTCTAGGGCAAAAAATTTTGCCCTTGCTTTTACCTCAGTATCATAATGTTTATGAAGACGTAAAACTTACCATCTACGAAGATACTTCAGAAAACCACGAAAATCGTCTTATCAGAGAAAATCTCGATTTATATGTGGGAATCTTACCTATCTACCAGCCCGACATTCATTATGAAACTTTAGCGACTGAACCAGCCTGTTTAGTTATCCCTTACCGCCATCCCAAATTCGTCGCTGGACAAGCTATGAAAAAAATCAAAACAATTGGTCAAATTGAACCTTTCCTTAGAGAGTTTCCCTATATCAGTGCTAAAGAAAATGTTGGTTTTCAAAGACAGGTAACGACCACCTTAGCTGGGCAAGGAATTATCCCTGATAATATTCTTCAATCTAACAGCTTACCAACAATCGCTAAATTAGTCGAACGGGGCTTAGGGGCTTCGATTATGCCTCAATCTGTCTTAAATTTAATTGATACTGAGGCGGTTAATATCTATCAACTACCAGCTGACAAACTCAGCTATACTTTGGTGGTGGCTTACAAGGATACCGTGGATTTAACTTCCCAAATGAAAGCTTTCATCCGTTTAGCCAAAGGAATCGGTCCCGCCTTGCTTAAATAAAAATTAATTATTTTTTTAAATCGTAATGGTAACCATTAAAGTCTAAATCAACGCATCTATTTAAATGTCTAAATCGTAATTACTTTTGACCTTTGTCTCAACCGCTTGACAAAGGTTTTTTTCTCCTTTAATCTTTAAAAAGTAATCATTACGAATCACGTAGATAAATTTTTAGAGGAGTTAAAAATGTTGAAAAAATTATCTTTAGCTTTAAGTTTAATTGTTACTATATGCTTTGGTCTAAGTCTTAATGCTTCTGCCCAAGCTGCTAAAACTCAGGTTATTACCACAACTGACTTCTATGGCGAAGTCGCCCAAGAAGTCCTTGGTTCCAAGGGAAAGGTAACTTCAATCATTAATAATCCTAGTACTGACCCCCATGACTTTGAGCCAACCACTAAAACTGCTAAGCAAGTAGCTCAAGCTGACCTTGTCATTTACAACGGTATCGGTTATGATAGTTGGGTTAAGAAACTTAATGGCAAGAAATACCTCGCTGTTGCTTCCCTAGTTGGAAAAAAAGATGGCGACAATGAACACATTTGGTATGATGTGCCCGCTATGATTTCCTTAACGGAAAAGTTAGCCACTTACTTCAGTAAAAAAGACGCTAAAAACGCTGACTACTACCAAAAAAATGCTCAAGCCTACATCAAAGAATTGAAGCAGCTTACCACTTTAGAAACAAACATCGCTAAGCAAGCTAAAGGACAAAAAGTAGCGGTTAGTGAACCTGTCTTTGACTATGCTTTAACTTCTATGGAATATAAAGTAGCCAACAAACACTTTGCTAAAGCTACGGAAGATGAAAGCGACCCTTCCTACTCTGACATTAAAAAGTTGCAAACTATGATTAATAAGAAGCAAATTGCCTTCTTTGTCCAAAATACTCAGTCTGATAGTAAGGTTATCGACAACATGGCTAAATTGTGTCAAGAAAATGACGTGCCAATTGTTAAAGTTACGGAAACCAAACCCAAAGGTAAAACCTACGTCCAATGGATGACACAAGAATTTAAACAAGTCCAAAAAATCCAAAATAACTAAATGCACCCGCAAATATCCGCAGATGTTTGCGGCTTTTGCATTCTGAAAGGAACCCACATGTCTACGTTACTAAAAGTTACCAATTTGACTATTGAGGTGGCTCATCGTCGCCTCTTTGAAAATCTTAACTTCGAATTACCAGCTAATGCCCTAACTTGTATTACCGGAGAAAACGGTGTCGGTAAAACAACTCTGGTTAAGCACCTCCTACGTGACCTTGACCTCAACTATACGAGCCACACAACTTGTCACCTTAAACGGAGCCAAGTCCAATATGTACCGCAACTACGTAACATTGATGATGACTATCCCCTTAGTATCCGTAGCTTTGTCCAATTAGGCTTTAAGTACCATTTTTGGCCTTGGCTTAATCAAGCAATGAAGGTTAAACTTGAACAAGTCTTAGCTGAGACCAACTTAACTAAAATTGCTAACCAACCTTTAGGGCATGCTTCAGGTGGGGAAAAACAACGCGCCTACCTCGCCCAAGCCCTCTGTGCTGATCCTAGTCTTTTAATTCTAGATGAAGCCACCGCTAGTTTAGACCGTTCTAGTAAGCACGAATTACTCAAATTACTCAAGCAAATCATGGCTGACCGGAACTTAACCATTCTCTTTATCACCCATGATCCTGAGTTAATTGCAGCTTATGCTGACTACGAATTAAACCTGGATAATCACACGGCCACGGTTACTAAGAAAGGATAATTAAGCAATGTTTACTTATGATTTTATGCGCTATGCCTTTATTGCTGGTATCTTTATTGCCCTAATTTGTGGGGTGATGGGCGTCTTCGTGGTAGCGCGTCAAACCTCATTTTTCACCCACACCCTCTCAGAAATTGGTTTCTCTGGAGCCTCTTTTGGAGTCTTCCTCGGAATCTCACCCTTAGCAGGCATGTTACTATTCACCTCCGCTAGTGCCATCTTAATTGGTCTTTCCGGTGAAAAGGTGGGGCGGCGCGAAGCCTCTATCAGTGTTTTTTCCGGACTCTTTTTGGGACTAGGGATTCTCTTTTTATCTTTATCAGATAAACAATCTAGCTATGCCACTAGTATTTTATTTGGGAGCATTGTCGGTATTAATGAAAGTTCGCTTTACACTCTAGTGGGTCTTTCAGTGATTTTATTATTAGTTGTTTCCCTCATGTTTCGACCTTTAGCTTATAACTCCTTTGACGGTCAAGGAAGCGAATATAACCAACGCTATAACCGTTTAATTTCGATTATCTTCCTAGTACTCCTAGCATTAACCATCAGTGTGGCAGCTCAAATTGTGGGTTCACTTTTAATTTTTGTCCTCCTAACCATCCCAGCATCCGCCGCCAAATACTACACCCACACCATGGGAAAGATGATTAGTTTGGCTACCGGGTTTGCACTTTTTGGAATTTGGTTAGGCCTTTACCTTAGCTATTTAACTGATTTACCCGTCTCCTTTTTTATCACGGTTATTGAAGCTTTAATTTATGGCTCAGCCATTCTCAAGGAATACCGTAATAATCAACATAAATAATTCAGTCCCCACCTGGGGGCTTTTTTTGCGTCTAACTTTAGCTAGAAATTAATTATGTACTATGGTATATTATTCTCCGTAGGGGTAGGAAGCCTTGCGTAACGGGCCTATGGAACGGAATGTGAACATAGGCAGAATGGTCCATGACCGACGTTTGGTTTTCGCATTCACCATCATAATTGCATAAATTTTTTGGTGCTTGGTCTCCCCCACAAAAATTAATTTTTTTGGGAGATGTTACAATGACAAAATTCTTATCTTTTAAAGGGCCACAAATGAATGTTCGGACCTTAACCTTGGCTGCACTCTTAATCGCCTTAAACGTAGTATTAGGGAAACTATCTGTAGGGTCCGACACCGTCTTTAAAATCAGCCTCGGCTTTATCGCCACTGGCATGATTGGTTACTTTCTAGGTCCTTGGTGGGGCGGAGTTGCCATGGTGGTTAAAGATCTAATCGCTAACACCATTTTTTCTTCAGGCTCGACCTTTTTCCTAGGCTTTACCTTTTCAGCCTTTGTCTCTGGTGTCATCGCAGGTATGATTTTGTACCAGCAAAAAGTCAGCCTCAAGCGTCTTTTCGCTTATGAATTTGTGCAAATTCTCGTGACCAATGTGTTCTTCACAACCTTGTGGATTAACATTTTATACACGACACCCTTTATACAGTTACTAACCGTCCGTTTACCCAAGGAAGTTATCTCTTGGCCTATTGAAGCCATCATTTTATTCCTGGTCTTACGCGCTGTTAGTCGCTTAAACTTACAACAAAAATCAGGCTATTAAAATAGAACCCGTCATACCAAGTTTGGTGTGACGGGTTCTTTTAAAATTATTTTTGCTTCTTGGCAGCAAGTACATATGGTAAGGCTAGGAAGAAAATAGCTCCAATCATGTTACCTAAACTTACCCAGAAAAGGTTGTAGGCAAAGCCACCCAAAGTAATGTTTTGGCCCATAGGAGCTAATAAACCTGCCGTAATGACGGTCATATTAGCCACACTGTGTTCAAAACCGGTGGTGAAGAAAGCTAACAGACACCAGAAAACCATAATCAGTTTAGCTGCATCATTTTTGGTTTGGAAGCCAGACCAAACGGCCAAGCAAACAAGAATGTTACACAAAACCCCGCGAGCCAATAGGGCTTCAATTCCTAAGTGAGTTTTCATGAAAGCAGCGGCTGCTAAAGCTTTTGCCACTCCTTCAACTTGGAGACCACAAGCATTAAAAATCAAGGCCAAAATTACCGCCCCGCAAAGGTTACCTAACCAACATACAAACCACAGATATAACGCGTCCAAGAATTTATTTTGCTTGGTGAAAAGGCCAACCCCTAAGACAAAGTTATTGCCTGTAAAGAGCTCTGCGCCAGCAATAATCACTAAACTCAAAGCCACCCCAAAGCAGAGTCCCATGATTAATTTGGTAGCTGGGATACCTTGTAATTGTCCACTTACGGTAAAGGATAGTAAAATCCCAAAACCAATGTACATACCAGCCAAGCAAGATAAGAGGAAGTAACCAAGTGGATTATTATGTAAAAGAGCTAACTTCTTATTAGCAGCTCCCTTAACTGCTTGAATTGATTCTTGATACATCAAACCACTCCTTTGTGTTATGTTTCACATTCATCCTACCACTTTTGTAGGCGATTTCACCATTCAATTTTCGTTATATTTTTGCCAGAAAAAAAACTCGTCCGACATGAACAAGTTTACTTCTTAATTATAGTTGACCAATTCCTCTTTGATAAGAATGATTGTAGACTGAGAAATCATGGTCATGAAGTTGTTTAGCAGCTTGCGCCGGCCAATTTGGTTGGGCAATTAATTCTCGCCCTACTTCAATTAAATCAGCTTGGTCGTTTTGGAGTAGATATTCTGCTAATTCAGGACTCTTAATTAGTCCTACCGCCGTTACTGGAATCTCAACTGCCGCTTTAATTTTAGCAGAAAAGTTTGCTTGATAACCACCATAAATTGGGAAATTTGGACTCAAAGGTAAGACCCCACCCGTTGAAATATCCAGGCAAGCTACTCCCAATTCTTCTAACCAACGGGCTATTGTTTGATAATCAGCCAGACTATTACCTTCTTGGGCATAAGAAGAAACAGATAAGCGCACCCAAATTGGTAACGAAACCGCTGCTTTAACTTCGGCCACCACTTCTTTTAAGAAACGGAAGCGCGCTGCCAAGGAACCACCATAAGCATCTTGACGGTGGTTGGTCATTGGTTCCAAAAATTGGTTAATTAAGTAGCCGTGAGCGCCATGCAATTGAAGCATGTCGTACCCGGCGGCTTCCGCCCGTTTAGCTGCAGCCACGAAAGCAGCCTTGACTTCTTCAATATCAGCTAAAGTCATTTCCTTGGGCGTCTTAAAGGAACCCTGGTCATCATAGTCTAACGCCGTTGGGGCTAATGGTTGCGTGGCATCTTTTGCCTTACGTCCGGCGTGGCACAATTGTACGCCGACTTTGGTACCGAGCTGGTGGAGTTCAGAAACCATCTTAGCCAAGGCTTGACCTTGAGCATCATTCCATAAACCGAGGTCATTTTTGGTGAGGCGACCTTCCGGAGTAACGGCCGTCGCCTCCTGGATAATCAGTCCCACGCCCCCAATAGCACGCGCTCCATAATGAGCGTGATGGAAACTCGTTGGTAAACCATCTTCAGCTTGCACATCATACATACACATAGGTGGCATAACTACCCGATTTTTCAAGTCTAAACCTGCAATTTGGACAGGTGAAAGTAATTTTGACATGATAATTTCCTCCATTTCAATTTACTTATTTATTATAAGTCTTTTCTTTAAACCACGCAAAATTATGCACAAACAACTCTAGTGAATTCAAACTATAGCTTAGCTTTGTATGATATAATGGAGTCCCTTGGCAGGGGCAAATAGTAATATTTTCCACGGTCCCTACTTTTAGGGGCTATTTTTTATGAGGTGATTTTTATGACAAATCAATTAAACCACATTTTTACAGCTATTAAGGCTGATTCGCAAAATCAAACTTATACTCAGGCTGGGATTAATCCGCTTTACTCTGCCTCACCTGAAGCTAGAATTCTTATTGTTGGACAAGCTCCTGGGCAAAAAGCCCAAGACAGTCAAATGGTCTGGAATGATAAAAGTGGGGACCGCCTTCGAGAGTGGCTTGGTGTGAGTCGCCAAGAATTTTATAACAATCATAAAATTGCTATTATGCCAATGGACTTTTACTTCCCGGGGCATGGTAAAAATGGTGACTTACCACCACGCAAAGGATTCGCGCAAAAGTGGCATCCCCAATTGCTCGCTGCCATGCCAAAGATTGAACTTGTAATTTTAGTCGGAGCCTACGCCAACAAGTACTACCTCAATCTCAAGAGTTCCGTCAAACTTACAGATGTAGTGCGAAACTATCAAAACTATCTCCCCCGCTACTTTCCTTTAGTTCACCCTTCGCCACGCAATCAAATTTGGTTGGCTAAGAATCCTTGGTTTGAAGCCCAGGTTATTCCTGAACTCCAGGCCTTAGTTAAGCGTATTTTACGGTAAAGAAAAAAGGACTGGCCGCTTGGTCAATCCTTATTATTCTAAATTTAATTTTGATTAGTTTTTGATTCAATAATGACAAAGCCATATTGCCCTAAACGATTTTCATTGTCAACCAAATTCTGACTTAAAATCAACTTAGTATTCTTAGGCAATTGGAAACGAATACTTCCTATTCCCAAGTTAAAGAGGACAAAAATCTTCTTATCACCAAAAGTCCGTATGAAACTAAAGTAGTTGTAACGGTTACTGTATTGGCTCCATTCGAAGTTCCCATCGGTTAATACGTCTGCGTACTCATGACGGAAATTATTTAAAAGACGTAAATAACGTTTCATCACATCATTTTGCTTTTCTTCTTCCCAGGAGAGGTTTTGCCGGTTGTTAGGTGCTTCCATCCCCGCCATTAATTGTTCTGTTCCATAAAGAACCACCGGAGTCCCAACTTGCAGATAATTAAAGGCCAAGATGGCCCGTAATAGTTGCGGATCATCATGAGCTTGACTCATTAAACGCGGACTCAGAGGAGTGTCTAACACATTAAACATTCCTTGGTTAGTTTGGCGACGGTTGCGTAAAAATTGAGCATTTAAAGCGGCAATAAATTCACCACTACTTTCTTCTTTTTCGCTAAAGTAACTCTTGATAACTTCCATATGTGGGTAGTTAACCGCCCCGTTAAAGACCGGTTGGCCGATATGATTTTGGGAGGTTTGAACATTTTCACTCAATAAGTAAATATCCGGCCGAATCTTCCGTAATTTCTTAGCGATTTTGGCTTGGAAAGCTTGAGGAATATCATCACCGTGGCTCAAACGCCAAGCATCAATATCAAATTCTTTCACCCAGTAAGCCAAGACACCTAAAAGATAAGCTTGAACTTCTTCATTTTCCAAATTCAACATTGGCATATGAGGGTTATTAGCGAACATGGCATAACTAGCCTGCCGGGCGTAATTAGGGTCGACTTCCAAACTATAGGTTACTGGAAACTCATAAATCCTAAACCAACTAGCGAAACGGGAGTGGGCCCCATTTTTTCGCACATCTTGCCATTGTAAGGACGCATCACTTAAATAGTTAATCGTCGCTTCTAACATCACATGAATCCCCATTTCATGAGCTTTAGTTACTAATTGGGCCAGGTCTTCTTTCTCCCCCAAACTAGAGTCCACGTTAAAGAAGTCAATGGTGTCATACTTGTGGTTAGAGTAGGCTTTAAAAATTGGCGTCAAATCCAAACCGTTAAAACCTAAATCCGCAATGTAATCCAGATTTTGCACCAGACCTTGTAAGCTTCCATTTAAGCTGTTAGCTGATGGTTTTTGGTCGCTTAGTTCTTCAAGGGATACCTCTTTACCTTGGGCAAAACGGTCCGGAATTACTTGATACCAAGTTGTTTGTTTGAGCCAGCCAGGAATTGTTAAAACATCGCTGATATTTAAATAAGGCGTCCGGAAACCTTTAATGTTGGCCCGATTCTTTTCGCTATAGGTGGTTAATCGTCGGTCATCATAGAGATATTGACGGTCATCAGCACTCTTAATACGAAAGGCATATTCCAAGTGGCGGCTTTCAGGCACAGGTAAATCAACTTGCCAGTAGTCCGTTAAAACCCCTTTTAACTGGCGATGCATTGGTTTAGTTTGATACGTCCAAACCTCCTGATTATTTTGAGTTACACGGCGATCATAGGGATCACCGTAAAAAATTTCAATTGCTTTAATATTATTATGTTTAGCCCGCAAAGAAACACGCAGCACGTTCTCATTAATGAGGTAGGCCATTTCACTTGCAGGACGATGGATAACTGCAGATAATTCCATATTCGAACCTTCCTTGCTTTCCAGGCTATCATGATCCCTGAATTTTTCTCACTATCTTTAGAGTAATCCATTTACCCACCGCTATGCAAGCGCTAAAATAACTTTTGTAGTAGTTTTTTATAGTTTTCTTAAATTAAAGTAAAAATTATGTGTTTTCGATTAAAAAATAATTGACTTTAGCTTTTTATACTTTTAAAATTGAGTTGTTAGATTATATTACACGGTTCTTTGAGAAAGGATGTTTTTTGATGACATATGTTGATGAAGTATACCAACGCGTTGTGGACCAAAATCCTGCGCAACCAGAATTCCACCAAGCTGTCAAAGAAGTGCTTGACTCGCTTCGCCCTGTAATCGAAGCCAATGAAGCTCATTACCGCAAGGAAGCTTTACTGGAACGCATTACCACCCCTGACCGTCAAATACTCTTCCGCGTTCCTTGGATTGATGACCAAGGGCAAGTACAAGTTAATAACGGTTTCCGGGTACAATTTAACAATGCCATCGGCCCTTACAAAGGTGGGCTTCGTCTCCACCCTTCTGTAACATTGGGAACCATTAAATTCCTTGGCTTTGAACAAGTCTTCAAAAACTCCTTAACCACCTTACCAATCGGCGGAGGGAAAGGTGGTTCAGACTTTGATCCTAAGGGCAAGTCTGACCGTGAAATTATGGCCTTTTGTCAAAGTTTCATGACGGAACTTTACAAACATATCGGCCCGAATGTCGATGTTCCTGCCGGCGATATTGGAACTGGGGCTCGTGAAATCGGCTACCTTTACGGTCAATACAAACGCCTCCGTACAGCTTACGAAGGTGTATTAACTGGAAAAGGTTTGACCTTTGGGGGTTCCCTTGCACGAACAGAAGCAACTGGTTATGGTTTGCTTTACATTGTTAATGAATATCTCAAAGACCACAATGACAGTTTTACAGGCAAGACCGTGACCGTTTCTGGGGCTGGGAACGTGGCAATTTACGCGATTGAAAAAGCTCAAGAACTTGGTGCTAAAGTCGTAACTACCTCTGATTCAACCGGTTGGATTTACGATCCAGAAGGTATCGATGTGGCTCTCTTAAAAGAAGTTAAAGAAGTTAAACGGGCCCGGCTTACAGAATATGCTGCTGCTCGGCCATCAGCTGAATACCACGAAGGTCGTGGTGTCTGGAGCGTAAAAACTGACATTGCCTTACCATGTGCAACGCAAAACGAACTTCACCTTGAAGATGCCCAAACTTTAGTCGCTAATGGAGTTCAAGTCGTCGCTGAAGGAGCTAACATGCCAACTACACGCGAAGCAACTGACTTCCTTCAAGAAAATAAAATTGCTTTTCTCCCTGGTAAGGCTGCTAACGCTGGTGGGGTGGCTGTTTCTGCCCTCGAAATGAGTCAAAACTCTGAACGTCTGTCTTGGACTTTTGAAGAAGTTGACAGTAAATTACAAGCCATCATGGCCGATATCTACCAAAATATCTCTGCTGCCGCTAAGAAGTACGGCAAAGACGAAGATTATGTAGCTGGTGCTAACATTGCTGGATTCGAAAAGGTCGCTAATGCTATGGAAGCCCAAGGTATCGTTTAAAATTAAATTACAAAATAACAATGCGCCTTGTTGGAGGTGCATTTTTGTTATGTTTGCTACGAAAAAACTCCCAGAAAATTCGGGAGCTTTGTAGGAATTAAAAATGATAGAAAATTTAGCTATAGGATAATAGTGTAAAATATTTTTGCTTCGTGTCGATACATTTTCTTGAACCTTCACAAGAAGGCGGTTACAATGAAAAGGTAGAGTTGTGATAGTATTTCATATCATTGTTTATGGAAAGTAGGTGTTAAAACATGTGCTTCAAGAAATACACATTAACTATTTATTTTACATTGTCAGCAATTCTACTAACATTCCCAATAATTAATAATATAAAATTGTACTTATTTTTTATTATATTTAACTTTTTATTTTCCTTTAGTAGTGAATTTTTAATAAATAGAATTTTCCTATTTAATTCTGCAAAGTATAATTTTATTAAAGGAATCATAGGATTTGTACAGTTAATAATTTCAGTATCATTACTATTATTTATGTAATTTACGCTAATTGCTAGTTTGTAATACTTCCATTTTTTGTAAATTGTACAGTGTTA
>NZ_AZFH01000068.1:0-30361 GCF_001435735.1 Ligilactobacillus equi DSM 15833 = JCM 10991 | reverse complement strand
CACATTTGGTTTGTCGAAACTTTGTTTAGTTTTCAAAGATCTACTCGCTGTCTTGCAACAACTACTTTATTATATCACCTCAACATTTTCTGTCAAGTAGATAATTTAAGTTATTTCCAAAACAACTACTATATTATGCCATCTCGATAATTTTAAGTCAAGATATTTTAGCTTTAATAATTTGTTGTTCATCCAACGACAAAAAATATCTTACCTTAATTTCTCAAAACGGTCAAGCACTTTTCAACAAAAAATTTAAAATACTGACAATTTTTTCAATATCTCTCACTTCAAGCTATTTATTCCCCTTAACACGGAACCTATCACCTCTAATTCACAGACCCACCTCAAGACATTGGCACCCATCACAGCTAATGAGATTCATCCATCATCACCAACAACTAAAACAGTCGCCTCAGCTATCTTCTTGAAGCTCTAGTAGGTAACTGGGTTATCCACCAGTTCAAAATTTTGCCCAATTGATCAACTATATTACCTCTACTCAAAACTATAATTTCCGCCTGCTTACCTCTTATTGTATTTCTAATTTTATTTTTTTAGTGAATTCACTAAAAAAGATACCTCCATCACGGAAGTATCTTTTCAACTATTTCAATTCTGGCGCGTCAGTCTTATAAAGTTTTTCAGTAGAAACACCCTTATTTTCTGACAAGAGGCTCTTCTTAGTCTTTTGCGCTTGTTTCAAGGCTTTCTTAGCGTCACTTAACTTATAACTGTATTGACTCTTATCAACCAACTTGAACCAACTTGGTTTATAGAAACGTAAAAGGTCCCCAGTTGTCACCTGATCAGACATGGCTAAGATGTCTGTTGCATAATCTTGCATCTTAGCAACTTGATTTTTTTCTTTCGTTGTCAGTTTATCAGTCACTAATTCACCCTTATTATTATAAACCTTGCTACCAATCTTGGTATAGGTTGGTGAGGTAAAGTCCCCATTTCTAAAAATAACGAGTTGATTATGCTGACTCGACAGCAAGTCATTCCCAAATTGAACCGTATCAGTATTCTTGATTCCAAGCAAATCCATTAAGGTTGGCATAACATCGATTTCTCCACCGTAAGTATGGTTAACGCCACCCTTCAGACCCGGCATGTGAATCATGAAAGGAACCTTTTGGAACATAGCTAGGTCATAACTGGTAACTTTTTTCTTGCCTAATAATTGGGCAATGGCCTTCTTATGATTATTGGAAATCCCGTAGTGGTCACCATAAGCCACAATCATCGTCTTGTCATAAAGTCCAGTCTTCTTGAGGTAAGCGATAAATTCACCAAAAGCTTGATCTAGATAGTAAGCTGTTTGCACGTAACCATCTACTGTCACATCCCCTGTCTTCGTCTTAGGAATCGACTGATTTTCTTTATCTAATTGGTATGGATAGTGGTTCGTAACTGTAATAATTTTAGCATAGAATGGTTGCGGTAATTGTTCCAAATACTTAGTTGACTGCTTCAAGAAAATCTTATCTTTAATCCCATAGCCATTTTCGTAGTTTTCTTTAGTTTGATAGTAGTTCTTAGAAATAAAGTATTGGTATCCCCATGATTTATAGGTGTTGTCTCGGTTCCAGAAACTCCCCACATCCCCGTGGAAAGAAGCCGTAGAGTAACCCCTTTGATCCAAGATAGCCGGTAAGGCTTGGTAAGTATTGGTCGTCCCGTAAGTCGACATCGCCGAACCAGATGGTAAACCAAACAGAGAGGTTTCTAACATGGTTTCGGCATCAGAGGTTTTTCCTTGCCCTACTTGATTAAAGAAATTATCGTAGGCAATCGTGTTACTATCAGCGTAGAACTTATTGATATTCGGGGTAATTTCTTTGCCATCAACTTTGTAATTGATTAAAAATTGTTGGAAACTTTCCAAGTGGAAAATAATCACATTTTTACCGGCAGCTTTACCATAGTATTCGGCATTGACCCCCGCCCGATTCTTATTAATTTTCTTTAAAATCTTTTGAATATCACTAGCGCTGGCATTGGCTTTTTTTACCCCTTGCTGGTAGGTCTGATAACCAGAGTAACCCGCAAAGAAGTTAACCCCCAGGTATTTAACAATATAATTATTGTCAAAAGTCCGAGTCAACAGTTGCGACCGATCCTTTTCAGCAGCTCCTAAATTCAAGAAGAACAAGACTACAGCTAAAATTGTAATTCCCAAAGCCTTAAAACGCTTAGCTGGCGTATAATCAACCTTAATGACTTTAAAAGCCAAAAGTAATATCAAGACAATGATATCCACAAAAACTAAAAAGTCGCTAGGCTCAATAATTTGCGCAATACTGGAACCTAAGTTATTGGAAACTGAACCTGAAGATTTAATAATTGACATGGACATAAAGTCCGAAAATTCACGGTAGTACAGGATATTAGCGAAAAGCCACGTTGTTTGAATTACATCGACAATCATCATAATCCAGTAAACTTTCTTACCACGAAAGTAAAGGGCAATTCCCAATAACAAAATCGCAGTCGGAAAAGGATTAACCAAGGCTAAAATTTCCTGGACGCCACTGTTGATTCCAAGAGTGAATTTGGTATTATAGGTCCAAATCGTCTTCAACCAAAATAAGAATAATACTAGGCTGAAAAAACCAAGCCGCGTATTGAGAAAGTTTTGGATTTTTCTTAATGCTGAACGCATTGATTTTGCCTCCAAATTTTATAATTTTAATTTCATTATAAAAGAAATGCTTGAAAAACAAAAATGATTTCAAGCACTCTTCACAATTATTTAACAAATTTTAGTCGTTTAATAAATCGTAGATATCTAAGGCTGCCAAATCGATGTTGTCGTATTCAAATCTTTGCTTGGTAGCAATATCTTCTAAGGTAAACATTTCTGTTTCAGGGTTGTAGGAAACCAAACCTCTTTCTTGACCTTCCTTTTCGAAACGACGCATTTGTACGTCTGTTCCTTCCGCTTTCATCATTGTATCCAAGCGTGAAATAATTGCAACAAGTTGTGAGTTTTCCATAAAAACGCCTCTTTCATTCTTCTTTTTGCGATTTTTACCGCATCATGTCGTTTATTAATTAAACACCATAACTATTTTAGCAAACTTTCTCCAAAAACTCGATATATTATTAACGCTTTTCTGAGTTTTTTTCCGTAGGACTTTTTTGGGGGGAAATCATCAGAGCCACAATTCCCAAAGTCATCCCAAAATAATAAGTTACAAAGCGCCATAATAACATTGCCAAAACTAATTTAGGCGCTTGACTAATAAAGGTCGCAAAAATCATAGAAAAGCTGTACTCTGCTCCGCCGGTTCCTCCGGGAATTGGAAAAAGCGAAATCACCATAACAATCAAAACATGCAAGACCATGACAGTCACTAGATTAGCATGATCAATCCCTAAAGACAGTAAAATAAAGTAAGGAATAGCATAGTAAAGCGCCAACTGCACTAAAGTCAGACCAGACATCTGCCATAATAGTTTTTTATTGCGCTTCAAGAGCTGTCCTTCTTCATAAAACGAGGCCAATTTTTCATCCCAGACCTGACACAAACGCGCATACTTTTCCGAGTTGTGTCCCCAGGCCTTAACTGGCCACAAGGTTAAGTGCACAATTTTTTTAGTGAAATCATACCAAAACATAACCATCAAAAGCCCTACAATTACCCCCAAGTGAATCAGAAAGCCAAAAACTAAAAACCAAACTAGAACATGAATTTTCGCTGCTACCAATTCAAACCCTAGAACTAAACAGATAATAAAGTTTACCACAATCATGGCTTGGTAAACGATAAATTTCAAAATCATGGCCGAACTAGCCCGACCAACATCAACACCAGATTGCGCCAAAGCAAAAATCTGAGCGGGTTGGCCTCCAGTCGCAAAGGGAGTAATCCCGTTAAAGAGTTGCTCAATCAAAGGCACACGTAAAGCAGACAACCAAGGGTAAGCCGGGTGATTCTTACGAACTAAAAGCCAGACTACAGTAGCTTCAAAAGACAAGGATAAAAACATCACCCCAAAAGCCACTAACAACCATCCCCACTTCAAATCGTCAAAACTCGCTACTAAAGCGACAAGAGATACTTTCCGTAAAGAAAAGAGCATAATCCCCAGGCCCAAAAGAACCATAAGGGCTAAAACCACTTTATTTTTTTTGGTCATTGCTTTGCCCCTTATCAGTGTAGTAATCCCACCAAATTTGTGCGAGACGCTCTTCTGAGTAATATTGCGATGCCATCTGCGCCTTAGCTTGCAAAACTTTTAAAGCCTCTGGATTCTGCACATATTGACGCAAGTAAACTTCCATAGTTGCACAATCCTTTGCTCCTTGATAATAACCTGCTAAAATATCGCGGTAAAGATCCAAATCACGCAATAAGACTGGAGTACGACAGGAAAAAGCCTCCAAAATACTCATAGGGAAAAGTTCATTATAGGAAGGTAATAAGAAGATATCAGCCAAGTTATAGTAACAGTTCATCTCCTGACGGTCAACAATTCCAGGAAAATGGAGATTACCTGGCGGATTAGCAACCACTTTTTTGAGTTTCTTATAGCCATCGGTGATAGCCCCAAAGGAAAACCCCCCTACCCAGACAAATTGTATATCAGGATTTTGCTGGGCTAATTTAATAAAGTCAAAGACCCCTTTACGCTCCTGAATCTGACCAACCCCTAAAACCGTAAAGGCATCTTCTTGCATGCCAAATTTAGCTCGTAAAGCTGCTTTACTGATTTTTAAGGGGTAAAACTCTGTCTTGGAAACAAAGTTCGGAATGTAAGTAATCTTGGACTGGGGGATTCCATAAGCTGTTAATTTGGAAATGAAATCTGGGTTAACTACTACCAAATTATCCATTCGTTTGTAAAAAGCAATCAAGTAGCGATAAAAAATTTTCTTGGCTAACCAAGGCAACTTTAGACTTCCCTCCATAGTTTCAGGTAAAAAGTGGACATACCCCACCGTCGTCCCTCGCTTTTTTGAAAAAGTCGAGAGGTAAAAAGGTAGGTCAACCGTATGGTAATGGCTGATATCCGCAGAAACATATTTATTAATCGTTAATTCAATTTGTTTTGGATAGTATTTTTTTAAGAGCTTAATTAATTCTGTATAAGCACTGCCGACTCCTTGACCTTTAATCTTGGTTGCCGATGAAAACATTGCAATTTTCAAGGAAATCCTCCTATCTCTGGACTGAGTTTTCAGCTAAATCATTCTTAATAATCATGGTTAATTATAGGGGCTTTTCAGCTCCTTAGCAAGAAATTCCTGTTTTATACGTAATGAAGTTAAACATTTCTTAAATAAAAAAGATACCTAGCCCAAACTAGGTACCTCCTTTGGAATTACTTGTTAGCGTAACGCTTGCGGTAAAGCAAGACCACCAAAACTTGTAAGATAGCAACCACAACCAAGGCAATCACTACATAAGTTGTAATAGTCTTTTGGTATGGCCGTTTAACAGACTTAACATTCTTGATATTCTTGTAAGCCCCACTGTTTACCACTGTGTACATAATATTCTTTGATGCGGTCCGCATTTGACGAACCACCGTTGGGTTGTCAGTGTAGTCAACCTTCGCACCTAAAGTACCCGTTGTTGATAACATCAAGTCGTTACCGTTAGCGATCGCTGGGTTAGACTTCATAAAACCACCTGAGAAGTAATCAGTTTCAACAAGACCACGGAAGCCCCATTCACCGCGTAAGACATCTTGTAGCAATTGCTTGTTAGCACCTGCCCAACGATTACCGATAAAGTTGAATGATGACATGACAGCAGTTGCACCACCATCTTTAACAGCCATTTCAAACGGCTTCAAGTAAATTTCACGAATAGCTTGCTCGTTAGACCAAGTCATTAAACCGACCATCCGGTTTGTTTCTTGATCGTTCATCGCAAAGTGCTTCATATAAGCGTAGACACCTTTTGACTTTGCCCCGGCAATGGCACTGGCTGCCATCTTCCCAGATAACTCAGGATCTTCTGAGTAGTATTCAAAGTTCCGACCCGCAAAGGCTGAGCGGTGAATATTCATAGCTGGACCATACCAACCATAAACGCCCATTTCGCGACCTTGTTCACCCATCAATTCACCCATCTTCTTGGCTAAATCGGTATTGAAAGTTGCCGCAATCATAGCTTCAGCTGGAAAGGCGGTGGTATTCAAGTCAGTCACAAAGAAACTTGAGTAACCAGCAGGCCCGTCAAAATCGTAAGTTCCTAACTTCTTAACGGAATTAATAGCATAAGTCTGGTAGCCACCATAAGCAATTAAGTTGCTCATATCTTTAGCTGTCATTTGGTTAAGTAACTTGTCCCAGGCAGGATCATCATAACTCTTACCTCGTAAGTCAGCTAATTGTAAGTTACCACGTTGACCTTGCTTTGGCATCTTGCCAGTAGCCTTAGGTTCCTTACCGTAATTTCTGTTAGTAACAGTTGTTGCATCCTTTTGGTACTTGGCAGCTAGGTTAGTCTTGCCAGGGGCCTTAGTTGCTTCATCGTAGTTAGCAAAATTATCACGACGGCTCAAGTAAGTAATATCACCCTTAGCGTATTGGAAACGGTTAGTTGCAGTCACCTTGTCAGAGGCCCGCTTATTAGAACCAGTGTAAGTTACCTTGTCATTTACATCGAAGTCCTTAGATGCTAACACATCGTGGGCATTGTTTTTAATTTGGATTTGGTATTGACCCTTGTCTAAGACATAAGCCCCACCATTACTTTCATCATAGGAGGCAAAGTCAGAACGATTGGCCGTAAATTTAAGAGTCTGGCTTTCACCAGGTTTCAAAATCTTGGTCTTCTTAAAATCTAAAAGATTAGTAGCTGACTTTTCAAGGCCCCCATTAGTGTAAGGGGCAGTGAAGTAGGCTTGAACTACGTCCTTACCAGCCACATCCCCGGTATTTTTAACCGTAACGTTGAAGCTAACCTTGTCTTTTTGCATATCAACTTTTACATCAGACATTTCTTGGCTAAACTTGGTGTAAGATAAACCATAACCAAATGGATATTGAACAGCCTTTTGATATTGGTCATCTTTACCTTGGTAGTAAGTTTCGTAGAATTTGTAACCTGTGTAGATACCTTCAACATAATTAACAAAAGCGGTACCTTTTTGGTTAGCATAAGTGAAGTTCCCAAAGTTGTTGTAAGTTGGGGTTTTCTTCAAGTCATAAACATAAGTGTCAACCGTGCGTCCAGATGGATTTACCGTCCCATTCAAAACCTTACCTAAAGCTTTGAAACCTCGAGTTCCGGCCCCGGCCATCATAATAGCACCTTTAATATGACTATATTCGTTTAAAAAGCCTAATTCCATCGGATTAGAAGAATTAATTAACACAACCACATTCTTGAAGTTCTTGTTAACCATGTTTAACATGTTTTTTTCAGATTGGGAAAGTTCTAAGTAAGATTGCCCCTTCTTGAAGTCACCCTTGTTACCTTTATAACTTGCGCCCTGTGGTAAATTCGTCATATCCTTAGGTAAGTCAGCACCTTCACCACCAGAACGGCCAATCACAACTAAAGCTGTGTCAGAGAAAGTTTCAGCTTTTTGCATCAACTTGTTTGAATATTGGCTAGCCTTTGGTTCAGGTAGGGTCCAATCTTGTTCCATCATCCCAACAACTGGACGGTCAGCACGGTATTTCGTGTAGAACTTATTTAAGTCGCGGTTAGTTTGAAAACCCGCTTGCTTCAAACTATCATAAATGTTAACCGCATCCGCAGAGTTAGATTGACCAGAACCCGTCCCCCCATAAAGTGGTTGGGTTGAAGCCCATCCAAAGACATTAATCTTCTTGATATCCTTCATTGGCAAGAAATTGCCATCATTCTTTAACAGGATAGTCCCTTCATCTGCAATGGCCTCGGTTAAATCTGCCCCTTTTTGGACGGTCTTAGCTGAAACCTTATTGATTTGAATCATATTCATATTCATCAAGGCTTGCATTGGTCCAAAGACAACAGTGTTTAAAGTGAGAATCAAAGCCACTAAGAAAACAATGAAGGATTCCCACTTCAGCCAAAAGTTAAACTTGCGACTCTTATTCCAAAAGACAATCAAAGCTAAAATAATTAAGCCAATCAAAACTCCTAAAGGAATAAAGTATTTTCCGGCTAATGTTACCGTTGAGTTTACATCATTTTCGGTTACGATCCCGTTATGAATCAAGTTTTGAATCACAAGATAACCGCCACCTAAAACAATGACAAGCGCTAATACAATCACACCAACAGAGATGAGCATACTGCGTAAATTTCTGTTTTTCATAATAACTCTCCTTTATTAAATTTTATAATTGCAAATGCTTACATTTTCATTTTACAGCGTTTACATTTTTTGAATACCTTTTTAGCATAAACTGTCATTTATTTAACATTTTTTGCACTAATGCACACACAAAAAAATCTTGAATCCTCAGATCCAAGATTTTTTCTTAATTAAAGCCATATACTTTATGCACAACTCGGTAGACCCCAGAAGCCAAGGAGCGACCAACCCGCCCTGGAAGGTTTACCCCGACCCCAAAGACACGCCGCCGTAATTTACGGTATAAATCTACATCATAAGTCTTAATATATTGCCAAAGTTCTTTTTTCTTGGCTAAATATTCTGCTTTTTTACCCCGAATCAGAAGAATCGAAGATACGGTGGTAATAATTTCTAGATAGTATTTCATGTAGCGCGCTTGTGGACTGTCGGCTGCCACATTTTCTACATAAAAACGCACCATACGTTTATTGACCGCTAATTGCTGGTCAATGCGTTTGAGCATCACTTGCTCATTAACGGACTGGTCGTCGCGTCCGATGAAATAGTGATAAAAGTCAACATCCAAGTAATAAATACTTTTAACATACCCCAACGGTTCAAAAGCATAAAGATTGTCGACGTAAAAAGTATGCTTCGGTAACTGTAAGTGGCATTCCTTGGTCAAAAGTTCTGTGCGATAAATGATAGCATGCATCAAGAGATACTGGCCAAAGACCAAGTGAACCTTATCCCAAGAAAAGACCTTTTCTTGCGGTAAAAAAGAGTAAGAAACTACTTTTTTATGTTTAGCACCTACCTTATCGTAGACGTAATTACTTAAAATCATGTCAACCAGTTCATCTTGAGTCACACATTTCTCAATAAAAGCTAAGATTTTTTTCAAAGCTGAAAAACTAACCCAATCATCACTATCGACAATTTTTACATAAGGCGCACTAGCCGCATAAACTCCCGTGTTAACGGCCTGACCATGTCCGCCATTTGCTTGATGAAGGGCAACAATTTGGTTTGGAAATTCTTCTTGATAATAATCGATAACCCGTCCTGTACCATCCGTTGAGCCGTCGTCGACAAGAATAATCTCCACCTTATCGCCACCTAAGACCAAAGAATTAATACAACGTTCAACATAATCTTCGGCATTGTAGCAAGGAACAACAATACTTAGAAGTTTTTCCAAAAAATTCACCTATTTTCTCATAATTACAAATTTCATCATTGGATAGTTGATTACTACTTGCGCCACAATGTTAGCCACATTGGCAATAGTTGCAGCTAAACCACCTACATATGGGTTTAACCAAGCAATAATGTAGGGTGGCATCCAAACGGACACAATCCCAGCCACAACCACTGTCACAATATACCAAAAGAGGCGATCCATTCCAAAACTAGCTCCGAAAACCAAGTTTTTTTGGACGAAGTAGTTCACAATTTGTGCACACACATAAGCTAATAAGAAGGCAAAAAAGCCCCCTAATCCCCCTTGATTTATACCATAGTGGAAAATCCACCAATCAAAAGGCTTCACCAGGTTCTTAAATAGGAGTAAAGTACTCAACCATAAGACCACAAAATTGGTAATAGTGGCAATATTACTCAAAAGATTGAACATGATAAATTCATATAAATCTGGGTGATTATTTTTAAAATCCATAACTGCTTGAACTAAAGCATTGTGTTTTTTTTCTGCCATAAATTTTTCTCCTCACTATTTATCTTCTTCATACCAAGTATCGGCCTTGTTACGCTTTTGATTACGGAAGTACCCTTTGATTAAACGACTACTTCCAGACCAAAAATGACCATTAACAATTCGTAAAATGGCGGTTACCATGTCTTGATCAATCAAGCCCCCGGTCATCTTACCCATGGCTCTAAAAGGCATATTATAGTTAAAGAGGAGATTCAAATCTGGCTTGCCTTTGGCTTCGCTTTTTGCAATAGCATTTTTAAGCCACTTAGCTACAGCGCGTGCAATCCAACTCTTAGCGTTAATCATCTCCGCTAATGTATCATTGTACCCTAAATTTTGACCTTTAACCATGGTATTTTGCTTAAATTCTAAATTAAAGTAATTTTCAAAGTCATTTTGACTAATGCTTTGAAGATCGCAAGCTTGGTATTTGGCGAAAACTTCGTCTTGAACAGCCATAACTTCTTGGCCTTCTACCTGGTAATCTGCTGTTAGAATAATATCGTTCACATTTTTACCAATCATAATTTGATAAGTGCCGGCTTCCACTTGCCAGGTATCACTGCTAACATCAAAGTAACGAAAAGTCTTATCATCAAAAGAAATTTTAACCTGCTGACTTTCTCCCGGAGCTAAGCTAACTTGGGCAAAGCCCTTCAATTCTTTAGCGGGGCGCAAGATATTGGTTTCAGCTTTACCGATATACAGTTGAACAGTTTCTGTCCCGGCCACCTGACCCGAATTTGTCACCTTAACCTCTACACCTTGATCGTTGACGCTTAAATTATCGTAGGTAAAGCTAGTGTAAGACAACCCAAAACCAAATGGAAAACGTACTGCTTTTTGGGCCTTATCATAATAGCGATAACCGACAAAGAGACTTTCCTTATAATAGGAGTTGCGTCTGTGAGCCGGGAATTCTTCCCCAAAAGGTACGTCAGCATAGCTCATTGGGTAAGTTTCTGCTAACCGCCCGGAAGGATTGTAAGCTCCGGTTAAGACTTCCCACATGGCGCCGGCGCCAGCTTCCCCACCGAGGTAACCGTGAACAACGGCATCAACTCGGTCTAACCAAGGCATTTCTACTGGAGAGCCTGCCGATAAGACCACGACTAACTTTTGGTCTAACTGACTTAGTTCTTGAATCAATTCTACTTGATTAGCAGGCATGGTCATATCCTTACGGTCCATCCCTTCAGATTCAGAAACTTCGTTGAGCCCGACATTTAAGACTACCACATCACTTTTAATAGCTAAATCCTTAGCTTCTGCAATTAAAGCGGGATCGCTTTGCCCAACTCGCTTATAACCTTGGGCATAACCAGCGAGTGTAACACCGTGGGCCTGAGCGGTATCCTTCAAAGTTTCTAAATTTTTGGTATTAACTAAAGAAGAACCAGCTCCTTGGTAACGAGGATTTGCAGCAAAATCCCCAATCAAGGCCACCCTAGTCTCTTGCGTCAGAGGTAAGACGTCCGCCTCATTTTTCAACAAGACAATACTCTTCAAGGCTGCTTGGTAGGCAACTTGGTGTTGGTGGTCCCAGTCTACCTTAATTGCATCATTCTTCTTGGTAGCGTTGGAGCTTAAAACTACATTCAATAATTCATCTACTCTTTGATCCAAGACAGCTTCATCTAAACGCCCTTCTTGGACCGCGGCAATAACTTCACGAGCTCCTGGTTGTTTCAAACCAGGCATCACCAAATTGCTCCCGTTTTTAATTCCGGCAATGTGGTCGTTATCCCCTCCCCAGTCAGTTACTACATAACCATCAAAGCCAAATTCTTGACGTAAAATATCCTGTAATAGGTGATGACTTTCATTGGTGTATGTCCCATTAACTTCGTTGTAAGAGGTCATAATAGACTTAGGATTCCCTTCTTGAATAGCAATTTCAAAGTTGGTCAAGTAAATTTCCCGTAAAGTCCGTTCATCTACTACTGAATTAGAAGCCATCCGGCGAGTTTCTTGACTATTAACTGCAAAGTGCTTCGGAGTAGCAATGGTACCATTAGCTTGAATTCCACGAATAACCCGACCAGCTAATTTTCCTGCTAAATAAGGATCTTCACTGTAGTATTCAAAGTTCCGACCTCCTAGAGGATTGCGTTTGATATTTAAACCAGGCCCCAAAACTTGGTGAACATCTAAAGCTTGTGCTTCCTTGCCCAAAGCTTGCCCAACGTCTTCTACCACCTCTAGATTCCAACTGTTAGCCAGTGTAGCCGATGAAGGAAAACAAGTCGCTGGTTCACTCCCGTTTAAGCCCAGGTGATCTCCAGCACCCGATTGTTTCCGTAGACCCAAAGGACCATCAGACAAAAACATCGCGGGTACTTGGTTATTAACAGCATAACTTTTCCATTCTCCTTGTCCTGACATCAAGGCTGCTTTTTGCTCAAGTGTTAATTTTTTAATGATAGCTGCATTCTTCAACATTGATACTTCCTCCTCGTAATTTTCTCTAGCCTAAGATTAGCAAAAGATGTAATCGCTTTACACTTTTTTTGCATATCTTGCGCTTAAGGTTTCATAATTTGCCAAAAGCGCTTTATTGTTAGAGCGGAATTTCTTATGATAGAATAAAGATATCAAAATAGAAATGAGGACGACTTGTGAAAATCGCGATTTGTGAAGACCACCCCGACGAACTAGAGCTACTCCTTCAGTGCTTCCGTCAATATGAACAAGAACATCACCAAAGTTTTGAGATTACAACTTTTAAAGACGGCTTGGATTTAGTCAACAACTACACCACTAACTTTGATGTCCTCTATTTGGACATTCAAATGCCTCTTTTGAACGGTATGGAAGCAGCCAACCGTATTCGCCAAATTGATAGCGAAGTGCCGATTATCTTTCTAACCAATTATGTACAATATGCTATTGATGGTTACGCCGTAAATGCTACCGATTTTATCTTGAAACCCATCACCTACTTTAACTTTTCGGAACGCTTTAAGAAAATTGCCCGCCACTTTGCAAAAAGTCAGCAAAACATTACCCTAAAAACTAATCAAGGGTTTCGTAAAATTAATCTAGAAAACCTGTACTACATTGAAAGTCAAGGCCACTATCTCCACTACTACCTCTTAGGTAGTGATGAGCAGTATGAAGAATTAATTATTAATGATTCCATGAAAAATACCGAAAGTCAGCTAGCCCAATATAACTTTGCTCGCTGTAATAATGGTTACCTAGTCAATCTCAAACATGTCTTGAGTGTTGAAGGTAATTTTGTTAAGGTGGGACCCTTTGAACTGCAAATCAGTCGCCCTCGCAAGAAGAAATTCATGCAGGCCATCACTGATTATTTAGGAATGGAGGGTTAAAATGACCAATTTAGTCTTCCCAGATATTCCGCGCTTGTATACCGGTTTAGCAGAATTTTTAGCGGTTTGCTTAATGATTATTCAGGTTCCTCCAAGTCAAAGACGCAACCTTCTTACTTTGCCGGTCTTTGGTCTTGGTCAGATTGGTTTACAATATTTGGCCGGAACCTTCGAACTTTACTGGTGGATTCTAGGAATTTTATTGAATTTAATCTGGATGTTTTTAACCTTATATTGCTGTGAAAAACTGGTTTTAGCAGTAATTTTCTTCCACCAATTTAAGGCTTTCATCATCGCCGAATTTGTAGCCTCCTTTGCTTGGCAACTCTACTGTTATAGTCCTTGGAATCATGGACTCATCGAATTTAGCTTCATGGCGATTTGCTATACATTACTCTTTATGCTCTTCTTTTTACTTTTTAAAAATGAGCGCACCCACTATGCTATGCTCAATATCAGCCATAAATCGGTGATTAACGCCTTTATTATTACCATTATTATCTTTACTATGAGTAATTTAGGTTTCCTTCTGGCACAAACATCCTTTTCTTTAGGAAGTAGTTCAACCATTTTTATGATGCGAACCTTCATTGATTTATGTGGCATTTTGCTTTTTATGATTCAAGAAAACCAGCGCTATGAGCACTTCTTAAATAATGACTTGCGACAGATGAATAATATCTTTCAATCACAATACGAGCAATACGAAGCCTACCGTGAAGGAAATGAATTAATCAATCAACGTTTTCACGATTTAAAACACCAATTAGATGTCATTGCTTTAGAAGATGATTCTGCTAAACGTCGGGCATATGTCACTTCCTTGCGTCAAGAAATTAAGCAATACAAAGCTGACATCACCACCGGCAACCCGATTGCCGATGTCATTTTAACCCGAAAAAATGCCTACTGTATCAAAAATCAGATTACTTTTACCTGCATCGCTGATGGCTCCCTCTTAGATAACATCGAAGTCATGGACCTCTGCAGTCTTTTAGGTAATACCCTCGACAATGCCATCGAGGCCACAGCCAAGATTCCTGAACCCGAAAAGAGGTTAATCAATCTGCGTATCTCACAAAAGGCCAACTTCATTTTATACAGTTTAGAAAATTACCTTCAAGAAGATATTCAAATTCAGGCTGGTAGCCTCCCTTCTACCACCAAAAAAGACCCTAACAACTTACATGGTTACGGTCTAAAAAGTGTAGACTATATTGCTAAAAAGTACGGTGGGACTTTGACCATCAATACGCATGACAATTGGTTTACCACCCGGATTTTATTACCGCTCTAAAGTTAATGAACTCGGTACTGAAGTACCGAACTTCTAGCACTGGTAGTCAGATACTGCAATGATACTAAAAGACCTTTAGGCAATGCACAACTATCACAAAAAAGGACCGCTCGTAAAGCGATCCTTTTTTATTACTTAGTGTATTCAGCTACTAAAGCTTCTACTTCTTCAGAAGTTTCACTGTCAAGAGCCTTGTCAGCTAATTCCTTCATCTTAGTAGTGTCAAGCTTCTTCATTAAGCTCCGTGTCTTCAAGATTGAAGTTGCACTCATAGAGAATTCATCTAAGCCCATGCCGGCTAACAATGGTACTGCCGTTTGGTCTCCAGCCATTTCCCCACACATACCTGTCCATTTACCTTCAGCGTGTGAAGCATCGATAACACGCTTGATAATCCGTAAGATAGATGGATTGTATGGTTGGTAAAGGTAAGAAACGCGTTCATTACCACGGTCAGCAGCCATAGAGTAACCAATCAAGTCGTTAGTACCGATACTAAAGAAGTCGGCGTACTTAGCTAACTTATCAGCAATCATGGCAGCGGCTGGAATTTCCATCATCATTCCGACTTCGATATCATCAGAAACAGCCACACCTTCAGCCACTAATTTAGCCTTTTCTTCTTCAAAAATTGCTTTAGCTTGCTTAAATTCGCTCACAGTAGCAATCATTGGGAACATAATCGCTAAACGACCATAGTTGGAAGCCCGTAATAAAGCTCGTAATTGTGTGCGGAAAATGTCTTGACGGTCCAAAGAAATCCGGATAGCCCGGTAACCCAAGAATGGGTTTTCTTCTTCTGGTAATGGTAAGTATGGTAAGTTCTTATCCCCACCAATATCCATAGTCCGGACAACGACTTGCTTACCATTCATGCCTTCAACAGCCTTCTTGTAAGCTTGGAATTGTTCTTCTTCCGTTGGTAATTCAGCTGAGTTCATGTATAAAAATTCAGAACGGAATAAACCAACTGCTTCAGCACCGTTGTCGTTAGCACCTTCTACATCTTCTGGCGTACCAATATTGGCCCCCAAAATAACTTCTTTACCATCAGCGGTAACAGACTTAGCGTCCTTAAGAAGTTTCCATTCAGCTTTTTGCGCTGCAAATTCTTCAGCTTTAGCCTTGTAAGATGCTAGTTCTTCATCAGAAGGATTGACCAAAGCATCTCCTTCAATCCCATCAATAATCACCATGTCACCTTCAGAAATTTCTGAAGTAGCATTACCTGAACCTACAATTGCTGCAATTTCAAGCGTCCGTGACATAATTGCCGAGTGAGAAGTCCGCCCGCCAATATCAGTAATGAAACCTTTGACGAAGTTCCGGTCTAACTGGGCTGTATCTGAAGGAGTTAAATCGTGCGCTACGATAACAACTTCTTCATCGATTAAAGCTGGACTAGGTAAAGTTACCCCTAGCAAGTGGCTTAAGACCCGCTTCGTAACGTCGCGAATGTCGGCTGCCCGTTCTTGCATGTACTTGTTGTCTGTCATCGCTTCGAACATGGAGATAAACATATCGGTCACATTCTTTAAAGCAGCTTCAGCGTTAACCTTCTCATTTGTTATTGCATCCTTGATTTGACCAACTAATTCAGGGTCGGCCAAGATTGTCAAGTGGGCTTCGAAAACTTCGGCTTCTTCTTCACCTAAGTTTTCAGCCGCCTTCTTTTTAATCATTTCAAGGTCAGCAGTTGCCTTAGCTAGGGCGTCGTCAAGACGAGCAACTTCTGCTGCCGTGTCTTCAACATTTACTTGGTCAAATGACAAGTCAGGTTCAACAAGCATGTATGCTTTTGCAGCTGCGATACCATCACTCGCTGCAATCCCCTTTAAAACTTTAGTCATTATTCAGCAAGTCCTTCCTTAGTCATTGTTTCAGCAATAGCTGCTAATGCTTCTTCTTCATCGGCACCTTCAGCCTTGATAGTTACATCAGCGTTTTGACCAACACCTAATGACATAACACCCATGATTGACTTCAAGTTAACTGACTTTTCGTTGTAAGTCAAAGTAATGTCTGAGCTGAACTTGCTTGCAGCTTGAACTAATAAAGTAGCTGGACGTGCGTGGATACCTGTTTCTGCGATTACGTGAAAGTTTTGTTCTTTAGCCATGATTATCATGCTCCTTGTTAATAAAAAATATAGTTTAACTAGTTTCTGAAAACAAGTTAAGTCAAGCATTAACACGCTTTCATTAATTTGCATCCGAAACTCCTGTTACTAGATAAATTTTACCATGCTTATCGTTTTGGTGCAAGAACTTGCTTTTAAAAAAATTAATCTTCCTTTTCTTTTTGCGCAGCAACATACTTTGCCCCACCACCACGTTTAGCAATACCGACAATACTTTTTCTTTGAGCAAAACCCATTAAGATTTTTTGAAAAGCCATAAATTCTTCTGGCGAAACTTCCAACTCAGAAATTTTTCCATCCCGTAAATCTTCTAGCTGCTTTTGATAATTCGTTGCCATTTTCCATCCTCTTCTATAATTAGATATTCAGCTTCCCAAAATAAATTCAGGGGCTTATAAATTTATTTTAACACATAAGCATTTTACTTGCGTTAAAATCCAAAGTGGTTATAATAGAAAACATAAAAGGTCAACAAAGGTCAAACGACCCTTTGACTAATCTTATAAAGAAAGGTCGTGAATGCATCTATGTTATGTCAAATATGTCATACTAATCCTGCAACGATCCATTTAACCACGAATATCAATGGCAAACAAACAACTTTTGATCTTTGTCAGCAAGATTATCAAAAACTCAAACAATCTCAAGGTTTCAATAATTTCAACAACAATCCTTTTGGTGATTGGGGTTCTTTCTTCGACTATTTAGGCAATGGCCAGGAAGCTAACTTTGCTAACCAAGCACAAGGCCAAAACGGACCTCGCCCACAACAAGGGAGCGGCAATAATCGTAACAATGGTAACTCTATCCTCGGACAATTTGGGTTTGATTTGACAGCTCAAGCTAAGGCTGGAAAAATCGATCCTGTCATCGGTCGCGATAAAGAAATCAGTCGTGTGATTGAAATCTTAAACCGCCGGACTAAAAATAATCCGGTTTTAATCGGGGAAGCCGGTGTTGGTAAGACTGCTGTGGTCGAAGGTTTAGCCCAAAAAATTGTCGATGGTGATGTACCTCAAAAACTCCTCAATAAAAAAGTTATTCGCTTAGATGTAGTTTCTCTAGTTCAAGGTACAGGAATCCGTGGTCAATTCGAGGAAAGAATGCAACAATTAATGAATGAGCTTAAACAAGCTAAAAACACCATTCTCTTTATTGATGAGATCCACGAAATCGTTGGAGCCGGTAATGCCGAAGGTGGCATGGATGCCGGCAATGTTTTGAAGCCCGCCCTCGCTCGTGGTGAACTTCAACTAGTGGGAGCCACAACCTTAAATGAATTCCGTAAAATTGAAAAAGATGCTGCTTTAGCACGGCGTTTACAACAAGTACAAGTCAATGAACCAAGCATCGACGAAACGATTGCTATCCTACAAGGAATTCAACCTAAATACGAAGCTTATCACCACGTTAAATACAGTGATGCTGCTATCAAGGCTGCCGTAACCTTATCCAACCGTTACATCCAAGACCGTTTCTTGCCGGACAAGGCTATTGACCTCTTGGACGAAGCCGGTTCTAAAAAGAATTTAACTATCCACACCTTGGATCCTGATGTAATTGCGGAAAAAATCAACGCTGCAGAAAAGCAAAAACAAGACGCTTTAAAGGCAGAAGATTACGAAAAAGCCGCCTATTACCGCGACCAAGTCAATAAATTTACTAAAATGAAGGACAATACCGTCGATGATGATGAAATTCCGTCTATTACCGAAAAGGATATGGAAAGTATTATCGGTGAAAAGACTGGTATTCCAGTTGGTGAACTTAAGAAAAATGAGCAAAATCAATTGATTAACTTAGCTCAATCACTCCAAAACCACGTAATTGGTCAAGACCAAGCTGTCGACAAGGTAGCGCAAGCTATCCGCCGTAATCGCGTTGGTTTCAATAAATCTGGGCGTCCAATTGGTTCCTTCCTTTTTGTTGGACCAACCGGGGTCGGAAAAACCGAGACCGCTAAGCAATTAGCCGAAGAATTATTTGGTACTCAGGATGCCATGATTCGATTCGATATGAGTGAATACATGGAAAAACACTCAATTTCTAAGTTAATTGGTTCACCTCCAGGATATGTTGGTTACGAAGAAGCTGGCCAATTAACTGAACAAGTTCGTCGTCATCCTTACAGCTTGATTCTTTTAGATGAAGTTGAAAAAGCTCATCCTGACGTGATGCACATGTTCTTACAAATTCTCGATGATGGTCGCCTCACTGACTCACAAGGTCGCACAGTTTCCTTCAAGGACACAATTATCATCATGACTAGCAATGCTGGTTCCGGTGACTCTATCGCTAGTGTTGGTTTTGCCACTCCGGCCAATGACACCAAGTCCTTAGTAAGCAAGCTTTCTGCTTACTTTAAACCTGAATTCCTAAATCGTTTTGACAGCATTGTGGAATTCAACCCACTTTCAAAGGAAAACTTGACTAAGATTGTCCGTCTCATGTTAGCTGACGTAAATCAAATGTTGGCCCCTCAAGGCATGGATATCACAGTAACTGCTCCGGTTGAAGCCAAGTTAGTTGATTTAGGTTACGACCCTAAGATGGGAGCTCGTCCATTACGTCGTGTTATTCAAGAACAAATTGAAAACAAAATAGCTGATTACTATTTAACCAACCCAAGTGCTAAGCATCTACAAGCACGCATCGAAAATGATGATATCGTAGTTGAAGCACGACAAGCAAAATCCCCGGCTGAAAATCAATAAATTTTAACAAAATTCATAAAAAAAGCGGAACTTTTCCGCTTTTTTTGCTATTAATTTTTCTATAAATTGCGGTATAATTAAGCTGAAAGAAGGGAATGATTAATTATGTTTATGACTGATGTTACCTCAAGTTACTCGCATTCCATCGCAACCGAACTACGAACTTCACCAGCCCACTTTATTAAGATTTACACTTTGGGTAATTCCAAAGTTGTACACAAGCGTAAATTTGGTCATGATGAAGTAATTATTTCAAATAAACTTCGACCAATTACAGCTAAAGAAATTGAATTTGTTAAGCAAGAATTAGCACAAAATGCGATTAGTGAAGTTGAACTTTCTAATACCAACCGCAAGTTAGTAGAATTAACATGGGATCATGAGTAAGTTTGCTTGCATACAAGCTCATCCCGTAAGTTTCTCTATTACAGGTTATATAGATGCAGACTATCATGGATAATGCGTCTTGCCATTGCTTCTATAATCCGCTGGTTATTCACGGACTTAAGTCTAGTTTATGCTAGGCTTTTTCTTTAGCTAATTTTTCTATAAATATTTTCTCCAAAATCATTGATTATATTATACACCGATGCCAAATAAGTGGCCCCTATGCGAAAAACATAGGGGCCACTTGTTATAATAATATTAATTTTAGTAACAAACTGTCTTTGATAGCTATTATAATTTAGCAGTTAATTCCACATCAGGATATTTATCTTGGAACCAGCGTTCCGCAAATTCATTTTCAAATAAGAAAAGTGGGTCTCCTTGACGATCTTTAACCAAGAGATTTCGTGATGAAGACATCTTTTCATCTAATTGGTCTGGGTTAATCCAACGTGCGGTCTTGTGTCCCATAGGTGTCATCACAACTTCAGAGTTATATTCATTGAGCATCCGGAATTGGAAAACTTCAAATTGCAGTTGCCCGACAGCCCCTAAGATGTAATCACCTGTACTATAACTTTGGTAGAGTTGCACCGCCCCTTCTTGCACTAATTGCTGGATTCCCTTGTGGAAGGATTTTTGCTTCATAACGTTTTTTGCAGTTACGCGCATGAAAAGTTCCGGTGTAAATTGTGGTAATTTTTCAAATTGCACAGCCTTCTTACCTGAAAAAATCGTATCTCCAATTTGGAAATTCCCTGTATCGTAAAGTCCGATAATATCCCCAGCTACTGCTGTTTCAACTGTTTCCCGACTATCTGCCATAAATTGCGTGGAGTTAGATAAACGAATCTTCTTTCCCGTTCTTTGAAGGGTAACATCCATCCCGCGGTCAAATTCACCTGAACAAATCCGAACGAAAGCAATCCGGTCACGGTGATTAGGATTCATGTTAGCTTGAATCTTAAAGATAAATCCACTAAATTGTTCCTGGTCCGCCGCAACTATTTGGTTGTCTTGGGTTTTGTGGGGACTTGGAGCGGGCGCGAATTGTAAGTAAGCATCTAAGAAAGTCTTAACCCCAAAATTAGTTAAAGCTGAACCGAAAAAGACGGGGGTTAACTCACCCTTAGCGATTTTTGCTGCGTCAAATTCACTCCCTGCAACCTTGAGTAATTCAATTTCATCTAAGACTTGGTCGTAGATACTTTCTTCCTTCAAGGGGTGATCGACCGCTAATTGACCGTTGTCATCTAAAGGTAAGTAGCTTTCTCCCTCAGCTTCCGAACGGTAAAGTTCAATGCGGTTGTTGTAAATATCATACAAACCTTGGAGACCTTTCCCCATCCCAATGGGCCAGTTCATGGCATAGCCTTCAATACCTAAGACTTCTTCTAATTGCGCTACGAGGTCCATTGGTTCCCGACCATCACGATCTAACTTATTAATGAAAGTAAAAATCGGAATCCCCCGCATTTTACAAATTTGGAAGAGCTTCTTAGTTTGGGGTTCAATCCCTTTGGCCGAATCAATTACCATAACCGCAGAGTCCACTGCCATCAAGGTCCGGTAAGTATCTTCTGAGAAATCTTCGTGCCCAGGAGTGTCCAAGATATTAACCCGCTTACCAGCGTAATCAAATTGCATCACGGAAGATGTAACCGAAATCCCACGTTTCTTTTCAATTTCCATCCAGTCAGACTTAGCAAAGTTGCCTGACTTCTTAGCTTTCACGGTCCCAGCTTGACGCACTACGCCCCCAAATAAGAGGAGCTGTTCGGTAATGGTTGTTTTACCCGCGTCAGGGTGGGAAATAATCGCAAAGGTCCGTCGCTTATCAACGGCTTGCGTTAATTCTTCTTGTTTCATTTTTTACCTCACATAAATTTTAGTAACCTTGCCAATTATAACAAATTATTGTCTAGCTGACCATGGTCAAGCCAAAAAGCCGAGATTTCCATCCCGACTTAAGGCTTATTTTGGCACTGTCAAAACTTGACCTTCTTGGAGATCATCGCTTTGTAAATTATTTAATTGGCGAATAATTTCAGGTGTCGTCGCGTATTTCTGCGCCACGGTATCCAAAACTTCACCAGCACCCACATTAATGGTTTGGGTTTCACCTGAATAAGCTTGTGATGAAGATTCTTCAGCCTTCTTAGATTCCTCAGCTTGTTTCGATTCTTCAGCCTTCTTGGATTCCTCAGCTTTTTTCGATTCTTCGGCTTTCTTGGATTCCTCAGCTTTTTTCGATTCTTCGGCTTTCTTGGATTCAGAAGCTTGTTTAGATTCCGCTAAGGACTTGGAACTAGTCAAGCTCTCCATCTTGTTAGCTTGGTGGGTCGTATGTTGATGATATAAGTCATAACCATAGTAACCCCCAGCTCCTAGAACAAGAACTAAAACCACGAAAATTAGTATTCTAGTATGAATACTGAACTTTTTCTTTTTGGTCTTCTTTGGTGGCAAGCTACTTTCAGGTGCTGGCGTAACTTCTTTTTTAGGGGCGACGCCTTCTTTTTTATCGACGGTCAAGGGATCGGCACCTCGGTCGACAAAGAAGGACTTACGCATACGAGCTTCATCTTTTCGTTTGTAACCATTTTTAAATTGTTCTACTTTGAACTGTTCGTAAACAGCATTCACATCAAAGAGCGTTTGTTCAAATTGTTGTTCAGATAAGAAACGATTCTTTTCTGGTAAAGTTGCTGATCGGAACCATTCTTGAGCATACTCAAATTGCTTAAGCACCTCTGGCATAGGACCAAAGTCCTGAATTAAACCGAATTGGAGCCATAAAACCCGTTCACAAAATCGTTCCATCAACCAGGCTTTATTATCAGCAATAACAAAGGAGACTCCTTTATCCTTTAATTCCCGCATCTTATCACCAAACTTAGCGAAGAAGTGCTGGTCAACCAAAGTTAAAAGACTGTCTACTAAAACAATTTCGGGTTTGACATACAGGGCAATTCCTAAAATCAAACGCGCCTTTAAAGCGTCAGAATAATCACTAACTGGTTGGTAAATCCATTGGCCTAAGTCAGTGAAGTTGCTGACAGCGTTAATCACGTGGTTAGCTTTAAATTCATCTAAATTAGCTTTTTCAACACTCGCTTGGATATTCTCTAAACCTGTTTTACTAACATCTAATTGTTCTAAACTGGCTAAGAAAATGTGTGCCTCGGAAGTTATAAAGCCAGTAGTTTGTTGGAGCTTACCGGCAATGATTTCCAATAATTGCTTCTTACCAGAACCATCATTACCCAAAACCCCAATTGATTCTCCCCCGGAAAGATTGAAGCTAATACCTCTTAGTTCCCAGAATTTTTTCGGCGTTTCTTTTTGTTTGCTCCCCGTCTGCATCTCAACCCCACGGGTGATATATTTGACCTCTAGTTTAGCCATCTAATTTCCCTTCTTTCGTGAAAAATAAGAGTGGAAGCTTCCGCCCCCACTTTTATGCTAATTCTGTTTTTCCTTCACGTTTCATTAAAGCTACGATTTCGTCCTTGACATCTTTATTTTCGTATAAAACATGGTAGATTGCTTCAGTAATTGGCATTTCAATTCCCTTAGCTTGAGCTAATTCGTAAGCTGCTTTACAAGTGTTAATTCCTTCGATAACCATCCCCATGTTATCAATAACTTCTTGCAAGGACTTACCTTGACCTAATTGGTCACCTGCTCGCCAGTTGCGAGAGTGAACACTAGTACAAGTCACAATCAAGTCACCAACCCCAGACAAACCGATGAAAGTCAATGGATCCGCCCCAAAGGCTACTCCTAAACGACTAATTTCAGCTAAACCACGCGTCATCAAAGCGGCCTTGGCATCATCACCGTAACCTAAGCCATGCAAAGCACCGGCCCCGATGGCAATCACATTTTTAAAGGCCGCCCCGGTTTCAACCCCAATTACGTCTTGGTTAGTGTAGATGCGCAAGTAATTGTTCATAAACAATTCTTGCACTAACTTAGCCGCTACTAAATCTTCACTCGCAGCTGTAATCAAAGTAATATCTTGCTTGGCCACTTCTTCAGCGTGACTGGGGCCCGATAAGACCACCATACCACCGTGTAAATCAGCTGGCACTTCTTCTAAAATCACTTCGGAAATGCGTTTGTGACTACCTAATTCTAACCCTTTGCTTGCATGAATCAAAAGTGGTTTTTGCTTTAATTCTTTTAAAACGGCTACCAACTGTTGGCTCACTAAGCGAATTACCTTAGTTGGTACCACGAATAAGACGGCATCAGCTCCATCAACAGCTGCCTTTAAATCCGTGGTCGTTACCAAGGTTTCTGGGTAAACTAAACCTGGCATATAATGTTCATTAGTATGTTGGTTATTTAATTCATCTGCTTGGGCTTGCATATTTGTCCAAAGGTTAACTTGGTGACCATTGTCTACTAACACTTTAGCTAGGACACTCCCCCAAGACCCGGCGCCTAAAACAGCAATTTTTCTCGTCATTATTCTTACACCCATTTCTTTTAAATCTTTGTGTATATCCGCTTTCTAAGTTACCACAAAACCTGGTTTTCAACAAGTTTATCTAAGCTTCTTTTACTAAATATCAAGCTTTAGGAGTGGGACTTACGTAAACGATAAATGCCATAAAAATATTTCACGACCGTCTTAACCACCGCATACAGAGGAATGCCTAAAATCATTCCTAATAAACCGGCTAAGTTACCTGCCACTAACAATAAAAGAATAATCGTTAGCGGGTGAATTTCTAATGATTTACCAATAACGTTGGGATAAATTAAATTTCCGTCGATTTGTTGGACAACCACACAAACAATCACTACGAAAATCATCATCTTTAGTGAGTGGCTAGAAGCTAGTAGTAATGCCGGTATCAGCCCAATATAAGGCCCGAGGTAGGGAATAATATTGGTAATACCTGCAAAAATCCCAACCAACAAAGCATAAGGTACTCCAACTAAACTATAACCAATAAAACTTAAGATTCCCACACTCAAACACTCGATAGCCTGGCCAGCGATATAGCGTGAAATGGTCTCATTCATTTGGCGCATTAAGTCTTCCATTTTGTCTCCGTTGCTTGGAAAGTACTTTTTAATACCTGGAATCAATTTATATCCATCGCGCAACATATAAAAGAGTACAAAAGGTACGGTCACAATCGTCACCACAACATTGGCCACTAGAGAAAAAAGTGATCCGAAACTATCCGACAAGGAGAGAAGGAATTTTTTTACGTTATTCAAAATCTCACTTTGGCCTTTGGTGAGATAACTTTGTACATCATCGCGCTGCATAATCTCAGCTAAAAAACCTTTTTGACTTACTTTATCACTCCAGGTCTGGAGCCCTTTAATATAACTCGGAATATCTTCAATCACAGCTTGTGTCTGACTGATAATTTGGGGCACTACACTCGCAAGCACCCAAAATAAAAGAACAAAGATACCTAGAAAAACTAAACTAACGGCCCCACTACGATTAAGGCCGTGACCTTTAATCTTTAGCTTCAACAAAAGCTTAACCAAAGGATTTAACATATAGTATAAAAAACCAGCAATCAAAATCGGCGCAAATAACGTCGAAATAAAGACTCCCACTGGGGCAAAGATAAATTGTAACTGGGTACATACCCAGATCAATGCCGCCACAATTAAAAATTCTAGCGACCAAAATAAGATTTCTTTCTTATGTGAATTTATTTTTCTCACCTCATTATCAAAATAACCCACAGTATTTCTACTGTGGGATTCCCGTTATAAAAACGGTGCTTACTGTCGGCGCGACAATTCCAAGTAGCGGTTATACCAAATCTCAACATATTCCTTTGAGAAAGGCCCCTTACCGTTATTTATCCAATCGACCAAAGTTCTGACATTATGTTTCAAAATTTTATCAGTTTGACTAGAATAATGCCACTTAGCACTATGGTCTTCGTATTCATCAACATCTAGCAAGCGCTTTTCACCATCGGGAAAGACCTTAACATCCAAATCATAGTCAATATACTTTAGGGCTTCCTTATCCATAATGGCTGGTGAAGCAAGGTTGCAGTAATAAGAAACGCCATTGTCCCGAATCATCGTCACAATATTGAACCAGTAATGTTTATGAAAGTAAACTAAAGCTGGCTCGCGCGTCACCCACCGCCGACCATCAGCTTCGGTGACCAAAGTATGATCATTTAAACCAATCAACGCATTTTCACTAGTTTTGAGAACCATTGTATCTCGCCACGTACGATGTAAACTTCCGTCATGTTTATAACTTTTAATGGTAATATATTCGCCTTCTTTGGGTCCGTTTAAATGACGCATATGACTTCCTGCTTTCTTTCACAGGTGCAAGTTACACCGCTTATCATTACCATTATACCAAATATCTTGTAAAAATCACAAAAAATTCATTTAGTAAAAGGAATTACTATGAATTTTCTTACTTTTTCCGACGCCTAAACTTTACCACAGCCTCACACCGTGCAGTTTGCGGAAACATATCTACTGATTGAATATATTCAACTTCATAAACTTGACTTAGTTTTACTAAATCGCGAGCTAGGGTCGAAGGATTGCAGGAAACATACACAAACTTCTTCGGTGGATTAGCCAAAATAGTTGCAATTAACTTGTCATCTAAACCTAAACGAGGGGGATCAACGACTAGGGCATCAGGATGAAAACCCTCACGACTCCATTTAGGCAACCATTCTTCCGCCGGTCCTACCTCATAAGTCACATTAGTCCGCCCCGAAATTTGAGCATTATAGCGCGCATCCACAATGGCCTCGGGAGTAATATCCATCCCCCGGACTTCCTTAGCTTCTTTAGATACATAAAGACCAATCGTCCCGACCCCACAATAAGCATCGACCAGGCTTTCATCAGCTTGGAGATCCAAAGCAAGCTTAACCTGATCATATAAAACCTCCGTTTGACTTGGATTTAATTGGAAAAAAGCGCGGGCAGACAAGCGAAAATGCACGTCACCTAAAGTTTCCTCCAAGTATTCACTTCCTGCTAAACGAAGCGTTTCCGCCCCCCAAATCAGGGAGGTTTTCTCTGGATTAATATTTTGCATAATAGAAACGACTTCGGGTAAAGCCACCTGTAAATCCCCGACAAAAGCACTTAGATTATTGACCCTTTGACTCCGAGTAATCAAAACCACCTGCGCTTCTTTTTTGGCTTGTGATTCCCGCACCACGATAGTTTTAACATCACCACGATTGGTTTTTTCATTGTAGGCAGATATTTGCCATTTTTCTAACAACTTCAGTACCGTCCGCATAATTTTCATGGTTAGGGGCTTTTGGGTTGAAAAAGTCGGTAAATCTACCAAGAAATGACTGTTAGAACGGTAAAGTCCCGCCATCAAATGACCGTCTTTCGCCCGACGTACTTGAAATTGTGCTTTATTCCGATAGGCGTAAGGATTTTCCATTCCCAAAGTAGGACGCAAATCGTAATTTTGATACCCCCGTGGCTTGAATTTTTCTAAAGCTTGCAAAATCACATCGCGCTTGTACTCTAATTGCTTATCATAGCATAAATGCTCAAGCTCAATCCCCCCAACATCATACTTGTCACGTGGTTTTACCCGATCTGGACTCTTGCTTAAAATTTTGATAACTTGGGCCTGAAGATATTTAGGATGGACCTTAGTAATTTCAGCTTGAATTTTTTCACCAGGTAGAACACCAGCAATAAAGGTAATTTTACGTCTGTAATACCCTATGCCTTCACCATTAATCCCGAGACGTTTGATAGTTAGGACGACTCTTTGACCAACTTCTACCTGAACGCCACCAGTATTTTTTTTACCGTTAGGTTTCCGCTGAACCTTGACTTGCTTTTCTTTGATGAGAGTTCCTTCTTTCTTGTAACTAACTTGTTTTAAATGCCTATCTATTATACCATGGATTTAACTTAAGTTTTGGAAAGGAAGATTAAAATTGACTACTAAAATCACTATGATTCAAGCTCAAAAACGCCCTGGCCGCTACAATATTTATTTAGATGGTCAGTACCGTTTCGCTGTTAGTGAAGATACTCTCTTGGATTTCGAACTACGCAAGGGACTCGAACTCGAAGAAACCGAAATTGACTTTATTTTACAAAAAGAAGCTACCAACAAGTTCTATAACAAAGCGCTTACCTATCTTTCCAGCCAACTACGAACCGAAAAAGAAATTGTAACTTATTTGAGTAAGCAAGATGCCTTACCCACCCAAATCGACGTTACCATCCAAAAACTCAAAAAGCTCAAATTAGTCGACGATAATTTTTACGCCCGCTCCTATGTTCGTACCATGGCCAAAACTTCCAGTAAAGGTCCAAATGTTATCGCCAATAAATTACGTCAAAAAGGCCTTGCTCCTAACGATATTGAAGATGGACTTAGTGAATACTCCTTAGATGACCAATTAGCTAATGGACTTAAACTAGCCCAAAAATTAGCTCTGCGTTACCACAAAGAGTCTTTTTTTATCCAGAAACAAAAAATTAATCAAGGCTTAATTCAAAATGGCTTTGGTAAGGTGAGTTCTGACATCATGGATCAGTTAGATTTACAGGAAGATGAAGATGCACAAAATGAAGCTCTCCAGAGACAAGGACAAAAAATTTGGCAGCGTAATCGTCGCTTTGACCTAACTCAAAGAAAACTTAAAACCCGTCAAGCCCTCTACCGTAAGGGGTTCTCTAACGATGAAATCAGTCATTTTCTGGAAAAAATAAGCCAAAATATAGAATAACCATTTATTTTTTATACATCCATACAAAATTTGTGATAGAATTATCTTGTAAATAAAACGCTTACGAAAGGGTTGTAATTATATGAGCACTAAAGAACGTTTTTCAGAAGCAAATATTAACAAAGCTAACCATATTTTCTCACAAACACGAACGACTGTTCAGACCGCTTTCTTCCAAAATAATATGGAAGAAGTTACCTCTCCAGCCCAAGCATATTATCTAGCCCAAAACAATCCCAATACAATTGTTTTGGACACACCAATTATTCACACTAAAGAATTAGGCTTGCCAAGTAATGCCAAGATGTTGGTCGACAATCACGGGCAAGTTGTTGGGCGGACGGCAGCGGCCCGCCACCGAGTTGATGATCCTAAAGAAGATGCCACTAAATTAAACGGAATTTTACATGATGCCATCTATCAAGGACATAAACGTCACTTTTACAAGACTTCAGTTTATGTTGGTTTAGATTCAGATTTCACTTTGAAAGCCCACTTAGCCCTTGCTCAAGGGTTTGAGGTTAATCTTTTATCCTACATGCTAAACTTCCAAGTTGTAAATAAAGAATACCAAGCGCTCTACCAAAAATCTAAAGTATATGACGAAGGTGACCTCTATATCTATGCCGATCCTGAATGGCAAAATCCAGACTATCCTAACGGTTTAGTCATTATTGATGCTCCTCACAATGTGGCAGCCATTTTAGGCCTACGTTACTTTGGAGAACTTAAAAAATCGACTCTAACTTTGGCTTGGGCTACCGCACACCGTAACGGCTACACTGCCTGTCACGGAGGGGAAAAAGCCTTCCACTTTACAGATAAGAATGATAAGGTTTTTGCTTTCTTCGGCCTGTCTGGTTCGGGCAAATCGACTTTGACCCACGCTAAACACGGTGGACGCTTTGACATCACAGTCTTACACGATGATGCCTTTGTCATCTCACGTGAAAACGGGACTTCAGTAGCCTTAGAACCTTCTTACTTTGATAAGACTAATGATTACTTGCCAGGTAGTGAAGAAAGTCGCTACTTCACCACTCTTATGAACGTGGGAGTTACTTTAAATGAAAAAGGCGAAAAAGTCTTCGTTTCCGAAGACCTCCGCAACGGTAACGGCCGCACAATTAAGAGTCGTTACGCCTCTATTAATCGCGTAGATAAGGAAGCAGCTCCCCTCTCTGCTATCTTTTGGATTATGAAAGATGATAGCCTACCTCCAGTAGTTAAAATCTCTGATCCTATAATGGCAGCAACGTTTGGGGCCACTTTGGCAACCAAACGTTCCACAGCTGAAAACGTCATTGGTTCCGACCGTAATGCTCTAGTCATCGAACCATTTGCTGATCCTTTCCGTGCTTATCCTTTAAAAGAAGACTACCAAGATTTTAAAGAACTCTTCCAAAAACGCGATGTTGATTGCTACATTGTTAATACCGGTAACTACAACGGCTTAGATATTACTAAAGAAGTGACTTTAGCTTCCTTAGAAAAGATTGCTAACGATCAAGCCAAATTTCAAAACTTTGGAAACTTACCCGGTCTTGCTTACATTGCAATTGATAGCTATCCCGTTGATTTTACCAATCAGGAATACGTAGCTAAACTTAAGAGTCGCTTGGAAACTCGCAAAGACTGGTTAACTCAATATGACCGCAATCACCACGGGCAAGAATTGCCAGACGAATTAGGCGCTTGTTTAAGTAGCTTGATTAGTCAACTACCCCCGAACAAGTTCGGGGGCTTGTAACTCACGACACTTGCGTGT
>NZ_AZFH01000067.1:0-72131 GCF_001435735.1 Ligilactobacillus equi DSM 15833 = JCM 10991 | reverse complement strand
ATAGCGCCGAGAGTAGTTGGGAGATCGCTCCCTGTGAGGGTAGGACGTTGCTGTGCGCAACCAAGGTCGAAGGCAGATGTTTTCGGCTTTTTTATTTCGATATAAAATGGTAGTAGAAAAAGCCTTAAGGAATTAACGTTTTTGAAAATGTAAAAACGTAATTTCTTAAGGCTTTTAATTTTAATTCACAAAGTTTTTTCGCAATATCTTCTTACTACTTACGGCGTTTCCATTTACGCCAACGTCGAATCAGGCTGTCGAGAACTAGAATGCCAATTAAAATAAAGGTGAAGAAGTAACCAAAAACCCCTATTCGATAAATAGTCGGGTGATTAACACTCCCCTCGATTAGAAGAGAGGAACCAATAAAAATGGCAGCTAATACTAAAGCGACAATAATGCGATTAACAATATGATCAAGACGGTCAAAAATTTGATTTTGTCCTTTAAGTTGAATATTGAGTCTTAGTTGGCCTTGATTAATAACATCTAAACTTCTTTGGGCTTTGATACCTAAATAGGGTAGATTTTTTATTAAACGTCCCCATGCTAACCCATTTTCAGCTAAAAAGTCCCGAATTTTAAATTTATCTTGGAAATAACGGGTTGTAAATTCTTGGGCAACATCTAGCATAGAAATAGTTGGGTCCAATTGGGCAACAATCCCTTCTAAAGATCCGAAAGCTTTAACTAACATGGTAATTTCTGATTTCATCTGAAGATTATTTTTTTTGCAGAGATTAATAATGCTGTAAAGCATCGCTGGAAAATCGATTTGTTGTAAACCCATATTCAAAAGAGGAGTCAAGAAGATATTAAGGTCACTATAGAAATCATCGGTATCTAATGGTCCTGTTTGCTTGCAGACAGCAAGAATCGCATTTCCTATTTCATATATATCTTTTGTATTTAGAGCAATGATGATGCGCGCGATTCCTGCGACCATATCTGGGCTAAGTCGCCCCATCATACCAAAATCAAGATAGACTAGACGGTAGTTGGAGAGGAGCTCTTCCTTTTTAAATTCAAACTCATGTTTCCCAACTTGTTTATTTAAAATTGGTCGGGTAAACTTTTTTTGATAATGAGGATTATCAGGTTTAAGTTCGTAAAATAAGATGTTTCCCGGATGGGGATCAGCATGATAGAAATTATCAAAAAAAACCTGTTTGAGATAATTAGTAATTAAGGTGTGGGCCAAATAATGGCGTAATTGCTGTTGCTCTTCCGCAATTTTAGGATTTTTAGATAATGGCTGCTTAATGAGATGACTGATACTTTGTCCAGGCATAGCACTATTAACCAGGATTTTTTGTGTAGAGAGTTTCCGATAAACTTTAGGAACTTCGATAATTCCATCACCATGATTATTATGATAAAATTCTTCCCCATTTTCAATTTCAATCCGAGTATCCATTTCGTTTAAAAGTGAAGTACGGACTTCATTAAAAATTTCTTGTGGGTTAACAGCGCCGATTTCTGGTACAAAACGCAAAATTTTAAGTGCCATCCGAAAAAGTGCAAAATCCGTATGTACGAGCTGATCGACGTCAGGATGTTGTATTTTAACAACTACAGCGGTGCCATCTTGAAGGGTTGCATGGTGAGTTTGACCAATAGAACCGGAAGCAAAAGGTTCTTTTTCAAAATTGGCGAAAACTTGTGAAATACTTTTTCCCGTTTGTTCCTCAAAGGTTTGGGCCACGACGTGATAATCATCAACGGCGACTTGATCTTGGAGTTGAGCAAAAGTGGTGAGGTAAGCGGGAGAAACTAAATCGGGTCGCGTAGAAAGCAACTGCCCGACTTTAATAAAAGTTGGACCGAGTTCTTCAAAGGCTTGTTTAACCTGATTAGGATTTTTTTGATGCATAAAATTGCCTAAGACGTCATAACTTCGCATCACGCGCACAATTTGAAGCAGTCGTGTACGTCGATGAAGTTTTTCTGGTTTAGAAGTCACAGTCAATCCCCCCCGTATGAATTACTTTCTTTTAATTGTATCATTTTTAAGTGGAGAAGAAAGGCTTTGATATAATCAAAATTGAATCAGTAGCAAGTAATAAATTGAGCTGTAACCAACATAATGATAAAATAGGTATTATTAATTAATCTGAATTGTTCACAATATATGTAAATAAGTATTTGAAAAGAGGTGGTAGGTATGGCGCAAAGACAGACTTATCTTGTATGGGTACGTTTAATTAACGGTCGTACCGAGGTTTATCAATTACCTAAAGATGTAGCGACAGCAGTTAATCAATATCGAAAAGAAAATAAAAATCAGCCTTGGGCGTTCTTTTTTAAAGGAGGATTAGTTAACGTACCACTTGGACCATATATTAACTATCGAAATTTTTCTATGCAGCCTCCAATTGTTACGGGAAGAATCGAAAAAATTAAGGCATACCGGTGGTTAAAAAAACATCACCAGATTCCAAGAACTCGGAGTCAATTTATTCAAGCTACAGATTGGTATTATTATAGTCAACGTCAATTATTTTCGTTTTTAAGTCATGATTTTTCACGCATGAGTCAAAAAGAAATTTTACGCGATATTAAATTTTGGCAAGGCCATACCTATCCTAAATCTTTTTTATGGTCAACTCAAAGTCGTATTTGGTGGCAAAAAGGGTTATTTAAAATAATTAAAATTTTTAAAAATATTTTACCGGACTAAGCATGTAAAAATTATTTTAAAACTCGCTTAAAATCATGCTATAATTGGGGGTAGTTGAGGGAGATTAGACCCTTATTATGTATTATTGAACTACCAGTAGAGGTTCGGGCCAGAAAGATAATCCGTCAACTATTAGTCGGAATATGGCCTAAAAGTAGACGTTGTCCTGATTAGAAGCGCTTTAATATTTTTAAACCGTATACTAATCTAAAAATGTTTTTGAAAAATAATTAAAAATTAATGGCCAGTTTTCGTAATCACGATAACTGGCTATTCTTTATCAAAGATGGGAAGTTTAGGTGAAGATAAGTGAATAAATTGTTAAGTAAAAATCCGCTTTTAAGAAAAGGACTCTGGACTTTATTAATTCTATTAGTATTTATGATAGGACGTCAGATTCCTCTTCCTTTTGCGGCAAATGTTATTTCTAAAACCGATAAGCAAAATTTTCTAGCGATTGTGGGTGCTACAACTGGTGGGAACTTCAATCAAAGTACACTATTTTCTCTAGGATTGGGTCCCTGGATGTCTGCAATGATTATTATTAGTTTGCTCGCTATGAATAAACGTTTAGGATTTACAAACTTACCGCAAAATAAACAACAAAATTGGCAAATGGCGTTGACCATGATAATTGGTATTGTCCAAGCTTTGGTAATAGCGTTGGGGGCTAATTTAACGGAGCGTACTCCGCGAGCGTTTATTTTGACGACACTTTTTTTAGTAGCTGGTGGTTTCTTTTTAATTTGGATGGCAAGTATCAACACAGAAAAAGGGATTGGTGGGGCAAGTACCATTATTTTAACTAATATGTTGATTTCTTTTATCAGGAGTTTTAAGCCGATTTATCAAGTTATTAGCAAAAGTTCCAATGCACCATTATGGTTTAGCTTATGTGCAGTTGGTGGAATCTTAATTGTAATGTTAGCAATTATTTTTGAACGTTCAGAGTATCGAATTTCGTTGAACCGAATTATGGTAACTAATAGTTATGGAGATAAAATATATTTACCAATTAAATTAACGCCTTCCGGAGCCATGCCGATTATGTTTGGGATATCTTTAATGGTAATCCCTCAATATATTTTCTTGCTTTTAGCTACTTTATTACCCCAGGTTCCAGGTTTAACGTGGTTGGTAAACAATCTCACAATTACTAAACCTTTAGGGGTCGCAATGTATATAGCTATTTTATTTGGTTTATCACTGGGATTTAGCTATATTAATTTAGACCCTGAAACCACAGCGGAAAATTTGCAAAAGGCAGGAGATTACATTGATAATGTAGCTATTGGTCAGCCAACAGAAGATTACATTCGTTACTATTTGAAACGAATTAGCTTAGTGGGAGCTACCTACATGACAATTTTAGCTGGGTGCCCAATGATTGTAGGTGTCTTTTATCCAGATTATTCCCAGTCAATGATGTTGGTTGGAAATATTATGTTGACGGTCACTTTTGTTTTAACATTGATTGACCAGGTTAGAACGATTAATTTGCGGTCACGTTACCGTGATGTTTTGGGGTGAGAAGAATGTATTATTTTATACCATCTTGGTACAAAGAACAAAAGAGTTTTTCCGATAACGAGAAACCTTGGTATTTTGGTCAGTCTAAAATGGAATTTGATGACACAATTAACCAAGTGCGGATGTTTGCAGAAAGTCAGGAGAAAGTAAAATTAATAATTTTAAATTATTTTCCTAAATTACGACACTTTTTACACCGACAAGATATCTATGAAATTGAATATTTCAATCTTTTTGATTGGTTTCAAGGCTTTGATAGTCGGACCCCTTATCGCTATGTTAGTTTAAGTGATTTAGTTTGGCCGAAGCAAGCAGAGTTAGAATATACGATGTTTGAAGGAAAAGTGTATGTTAATCAGAAACTTTATGCACGGGTGGAATACACCCCAGAAGGAAGTATTTCTTTAGTACGCTATTTTTCTGATGATCAGTTGCAAAAAGAATATATTCTTGATGATCGGGGTTTTTTATCGAGCATTATTTATTATCAAGCAGGTCAAGCACAGGAACGTGTTTATGTTGATATTGCTGGACGATGGCGCCTAAAAGAGAATCTTATTAATCAAACTGTGACGGTTAATCAAAAACTTCTCCCAGATTTAGCGGCAATTTATCCCAACTTAGCTGCGTTAATTGAGGCAGGCTTAGGGCTTTATTTACAACAATTAAGAGCAACTGATATTTTGGTTATAGCAGCAAACCAAATTCACAATAATTTAATTCTAAATAATGCAATCCCAACTAAAAAAGTTCTCTCTTTTTTCAGAGACCGACAGCCCTATGCTGATGAGCAGGGGTTACAAATGCTTTTAGGGCAGGTTGATTTGGCAATTGTGGATACCTACGCTGCGCAAAAACGTCTTGAAGAAATTGAAAAGCCAATGTCTCAAGCTGCTAAAATTTATCAAATGCCACCATTTGATTCGCGTTTGAATTTAGGGGTAAGTCAGCGAAATGTCGAAGAAGTAGTTTACATGACGCTAGATGGTTTACCTGACATCCAACGGAAGAAAATGTTAAAGCAGGCCTTTTTGACTAATGAGGAAATTCCCAATATGAAACTAATTTTAGTTAGTGGTCATAAAGAGTGGTTAGGTGGATATCAAAGTATTATTGATCAAGTTTTAGCAGAAATAAATTTAGCGGAAGTTTATTGTAATCAAGAGCAAGTTGATAAAAGTGACCATGCTTTAATTGAACTAAATGAGGAAGAGGAAACTAGTAAAGAACGCTTTGCTAAACAAAAATTTTATCAGTTAGTAGGGTATGGAAGTGAACAAGAAATTATTACAGCTGTAAGTAAAGCACGCTTGGTCGTTGATTTGCGCCAAATTCCTAACACCTTTTTACAAATTGCGGGTATCAGTGCCGGTATTCCGCAACTTAACTTAGGAGTTAGTGATTATTTGGTAAACGAACAAAATGGTTTGCTGTTAGATTCTTTGGATGACTTAAATCGAGGCTTACACTACTACCTAGATGGTTTACAGAATTGGAATAAGGCGATGGTCTATGCTGTTAACCAGATTTCAGAATATACTAGTGGTAAAATTGTTGAACGATGGCAAAAATTAATTGGAGGAGAACTTAATGGGACAAGTGATTAAGGTTTTACAAATTGGTCAGACTGACTGGTCACAGAGTTATGCTTTACCTGATAATCTCAAATGGTTCTACAGTGACAGCCAAGATTTGACACAAAATTTGGAAACTATTCAAGCCAAAAGTAGTGGCTCACGGTTAGTTAATTTTAATGCGGTTTTACTTTTAGATAGAACAGGTATTGGAAAAGAAGACTTAATGCAATTGAGTCGTCATGTTGATGCACATGCATTCTTTTATCGGCAAGGACTTACTTTTGATACGTTGTGGCAAAATTTTATATTTGAAAAGCAAGCTCGCAGTGTGGATATTAGTCAGCCGGAAAAAATTATTGATGATTTCTCTTGGTACCTTTTCAGTAATCAGTCAGGTATTGGGATGGGAATTGAGAATTTTCAAATTGGTTTGAACTATCACAATCAATATCAGTATTTAAGTTCTAATTGGTTAGAATTGACGGTAGATAGTGCAGAAGAGTTTCAGCCATTAGGCTCTTTTCGTTATAATTTCTATTCTGATCCACAAAGACGTATGGAATTATGGCCGGAATATGAGACGGTGGGGGACTGTGAGTTAGAGTTTACAGTCCGCCTAGGGGGCCAAGTTAGCGATTTATATCGTCCAACTTATATTTTCCGTCAAGAAGCTTTACAAAAGCCTTTTATGATTCCTAAAGAAGTCCTAGAAGAGCGAGAATTTATGTCAGTAACTGTAGCCGCAAGAGGTCAAGGTAAGGTACGATTAGGGCAAGTTTATTACTATTGGTCACGTGCTAATTATGGGCAAATTTTACCTGGAGGCCAATTAATAACAGTTAAAGACAAACATCAGGAATTTTTAGCTCTATTCAATCCTGGTAATCTTAAACCGCCTTTAAATGTTTACTTTTCGGGTTATAAAACGGCTAAACAATTTGAAGGGTATTATATGATGCGTTCCTTCAAACACCCTTTTCTTTTGATTGCTGATGTCCGCGATGAAGGTGGGGCCTTTTATATTGGAAGTGAGGAATTCGAGTCGCAAATAACTAAAACAATTCAAAAGGCCTTAGATCAGCTAGGTTTTAGTGATCAAGACTTAATCTTATCGGGATTATCAATGGGAACGTATGGTGCTTTGTACTATGCAAGTCATTTCCGCCCTCGAGCAGTCGTTGTGGGTAAGCCAATTACAAATCTAGGTACAGTAGCACAAAGGATGGCCCTTCATCGTCCGGAAGAGTTTGGAACTTCATTAGACTTCCTATTAGAATTATTTCGTGATTCATCTGACCCGGTTAAGGACTTGGATAATTATTTTTGGGATAATTTTGCACAAGGCGATTTCAGTCAGACAACGTTTGCGGTCGCATATATGAAAAATGATGATTACGATATTACTGCCTATCATGACCTTTTAAAGCATCTTCACCAACAAAAGAGCAGTGCACGAATAATTGGTAAAGGCTATCTTGGTCGGCATAATGACAATAGTTTAGCAATTATTCAATGGTTTAAAGCACAGTATCGGGCTTTGATGGAAGGGGAACAAAAGCAATGACCAAAAATTTTATTAAATGGGATAATTTTGCCAATAGTTTCTTATACGGTAGTAAAGTTATGGTTAACCAAGAGGGTGAGGTAGATTTTGAAAATCGCTTTTTGCCTGCAGGTACGGTGCTTAATACTTGGCATCAAAGTTCGCCGTATCAGGCAAATCGTCAACTGGTACAATTACCATACCTTAAAAAGGGACATCGTTACCAAATAATTAGTGAGATGGAAGTTCATCCAGCTGCCGGTTTTTGTTTACGATTAAACTTTTATAATCAACAAAATGAACAATTTGATTTTCTGATGGCCGAAAAATCAGAAGCGACTTTCATCTATCCGGAAGAAGCTGCTAGTTATGAAGTTCAGTTGGTGGCAACAGGGGGCGAGAAACTCCATTTTAAACGAATTGAAATTGCTGATTTGGGTTTATCACTCGGAAAAAAGGCTTATTCATTTTCGCCGGTTTTTAATCCAAGTGAGAATCCTCAAGCTGTCAATGTTGTTTTTACAGAACCAGGTCTTAATTATCAAGCAGTTTTACCGTATGAAGGTGTTTTGGAGCATCTGCATGATGGTGTAGTGGTTGATTCGAGTCTGCAAGATGCTGATTTTTATCTTGGACGTACAGTGCGTGATAAACTAACTGAATTGGCTCAAAAGTATTCACAACTAAACTTGATTGGGTATGGACCCATTAGTAATCGTGCAGCGGCTCATTACCAGATTTTATTTGCAAACTCGCAAAAATATTTAGTTGGAACTACCCAGTTAAATAGTCGTCAGGAAGCAAAGTATCAAGAACTTAGCGAAGTTAAGTTAATTTTAGACTATCAAGCCCAAGTTAGTCCAACTAGGTTAGCGACACATGAACTAGCTTTAACAGAAAAACTTCTAGAGTCCTGGCCTTTATTATTGGAATTGCCGATGTTTAAGGAGGCAAAAAATGGCTAAAGAAAGTTTACAATCACGTTTAGTTAACGATATTGAAGTACGTAAAATTCGGCGAATTCTGAAAAAAGTAAATGCTCAAAAGGATAAAATGGCGGCGTTAGATGATCAGCAATTACAGGCCAAAACGGTCGAATTTAGGCAAAGAATTAAACAGGGCGAAAGTCTTAATCGCCTTTTACCAGAAGCTTTTGCAGCTATGCGTGAAGCTGACAAACGTATTTTAGGAATGTTTCCGTTTGATACGCAGGTAATGGGGGGGATTGTCTTACACCAAGGAAATGTTGCTGAATTAAAGACAGGAGAAGGTAAGACCTTAACAGCTACGCTACCACTTTACCTTAATGCTTTAGCAGGTAAGGGAGCCATTTTAGTAACAACTAATGAATACTTGTCACAACGGGATTTTGAAGAATTACGTCCCGTTTATGAATGGATGGGATTAACGGTTGCCTTAGGAGTACATGATAATTCAGAAGAAAAGTTGACTGCAAAAGAAAAGCGTGCAATTTACAGCGCAGACATTGTTTATACGACCAATGCAGTTTTGGGATTTGATTATTTAATTGAAAACCTTGCTTCATCCCAAGAAGAAAAATACCTTCGGCGAGAGTTTAATTACTGTATTGTCGATGAGTGTGACCAAGTTCTTTTAGATGTAGCGCAAATGCCATTAGTAATTGCCGGGGCACCACGGGTACAGTCCAATCTCTATGGAATCTGTGACACATTCGTTACGCTACTAGAAAAAGATAAGCACTATGAGCTTGATGAAGAAGAAAGAAACGTTTGGTTAACACCCGCAGGAATTGAAAAAGCACAAAAGTATTTTAAAGTAGCGAATATTTTTGCCCCAGAAAACGGAGAATTGATACGCCACGTAACTTTAGCTTTACGTGTGCATAATTTATTTGAATTAGGTAAAGATTATGTAGTTCAAGATGATGAGATTGTACTGTTAGATGCGAAAAATGGTCGGCTTATGAAAGGAAATAAATTGCAATCTGGTTTACACCAAGCAATTGAAGCCCGTGAACACATAAAAATCACTCCTGATATGCGTGCGATGGCGTCTATCACTTACCAAAATTTCTTCCGAATGTTCAATAAATTAGCAGGAATGACAGGAACGGCTAAGAGTGCGGAACAAGAATTTATTGATATTTATTATATGAAGGTTGTTCAAGTTCCAACTAATCGGCCAATTCAACGGATTGATCTGCCCGATCAAGTTTATATAACGTTACCCGAAAAATTAGTAGCATCCTTCCAATTAGTAAAGAAACTTCACCAAAAGGGACAGCCGGTTTTGTTAATCACGGCTTCAGTCGAGATTTCTGAAATCTACTCGGAAATGTTGTTGCAAGAGGGAATTGCTCATAGTGTTTTGAATGCGAATAACGCTGCTCGAGAAGCTGAAATTATTAAAGAAGCAGGGCAATTAGGAGCAGTGACCGTAGCGACAACCATGGCTGGACGGGGAACGGATATTAAATTACCTAAAGAAGTTAAAAAATTAGGTGGTCTAGCGGTAATTGGCACAGAAAAACTTCAAAGCCAGCGAGAAGACTTACAATTGCGAGGTCGGGCAGGACGCCAAGGAGATCCGGGTCTGAGTCAGTTCTTTGTTTCCTTAGAGGATGAAGTGGTCATTAAGTATGGCTCAAAATGGATTCATGAATACTATGAGGAGCATCGTGCTTTTGATTGGGATGAACCCCGTCAATTAACGAAACGAAAAATTCTCAAGGCTATTCAAGGTGCCCAAGAAGCTTGCGATAGTGAAGGGGTTAAGTCGCGGAAGAGTTCTCTAGAATTTGATGAGAGTTCTCAAATCCAACGACGTTTAGTTTATCGGCAACGAGATGCTCTAATAGAGCAGGCGGAGAATTTAGATTTCGATATTATGGGCTTAATTCGTCAGGATATTCAAGAGTTTCTAAAAAATAAACCAGATGCTTATGAAATTGAACGGTATATTTTTGATAATCTTAGCTATGATTTCGATATCAATCGTCTAGACAAAATTACTGTAAAGGATCGAGCCCAAGTCGAAGCTTTCTTACTTCAAATTGCCCAAGAGCAACTTGAATTGAAAAGCCAGCAACTTGAAGATGAAGTTGAAGTTAAAAATTTTTATCGACTGGCGATTTTAAAGGCGATTGATACTTGTTGGGTTGAAGAGGTTGATAATCTGCAACAGCTCCGTACGGTTGTTGATAGCCGGCAAATGGCACAAAGAAATCCAATATATGAGTATCACAAGGAAGCTATTATATCATATAATAAAATGAGAATTGATATTCGACATTTAATTGTACAAAATCTTTTGTTAAGTCGAGTAGTATATAATCCTAAAAAGGGAAATTCAATTTATTTTGCGTAGGGTGGTGTTAATAGTGGCGAAAAATGATTTACTACAAAAAAATATCGAAGAACGTCTTGAAAAAAATCGTTACGTTTATAGGAAACCAAAAAAGAAAAAAAACTTCCAATTATGGATGAGTATGCTAGTTGCAATTATTGTAATTATGGGGATGGTTTTTTCTTTAATGCAAGTATTGTAGGGGGAATAAGATGACAGTATACAATTTTAATTTAGGGATTGGTTGGGCATCGAGTGGTGTCGAATACGCTCAAGCTTATCGAGCAGAGGCCTTCAGACAAGAAGGAATTCCTGCACGCTTTATTTACACCGATTTGATTTTATATGAAAATTTAATTCATATGACAGAAAATATTGGTATTAAGGCCGAAGAAGTAATTTGGCTATATACTTGGTTTACAGATTTAAAACCAAGTCCAACGACATTTACATTAGAGGACTTACTTGCGACTTTAGCAGATAAACCAGTCCGACAAACTCGCGATGGTAAAGTAGTCCGCCTTTATTTTGAAGATAGTAAACGTTATGCAACGGTTTATTTAAAAAACGAGACTGAAGATTATGTCGAAAGGGTGGAGTATGTCGATAATAACTTATTGATTCGTAAGGACTACTACACATATACACGAGCTTTTTCTGAATATTATGCACCTAAAGATAATGCTGCTCATGCTTACCAACGCCGGTTTTATAACGAAGATGGCTCAATGGCTTATGAAGAAATTTGCGACGAAAAAGGAGATTCGACTTTTATCTTTAAAGATAAAATAATCTATTCAAAAGAAGAACTCATTACTCTTTTTGTCCAAAGTTTGAATTTAACGGCTGATGATATTGTTATTTTGGACCGCGAAACGGGTCAAGGGCAACAAGTCTTTGAACAACACCGACCTGCAAAATTAGGTGTAGTTATTCATGCTGAACATTATAGCGAAAATCATGTCAGTGATGACTATATTTTGTGGAATAATTACTATGATTATCAATTTACAAATAGCGATGAAGTAGACTTCTTTATTGCAGCAACACCGGTGCAGCAAAAAATTGTGCAAGAGCAATTGAAAAAGTATAATGGTCGAGATGCTAAAATCTACAACATTGCCGTAGGGAATCTAGATCAACTTCGTCGGCCTCAAAAGAAACGTAAGCCATATTCATTAGTGAGTGTTTCTCGGTTAGCTTCAGAAAAGCATCTTAATTGGGTGGTAGAAGCTGTCGTTAAAGCTAAAAAGACTTTACCAGAATTAACCTTAGATATCTATGGTAAAGGTGGTGAAGAAGAGACACTCAAGAAATTGATTACGCAGTTGGGAGCCCAAGATTATATTCACCTTAAAGGTCACCAAGACGTCACCGAAATTTACACTCAATACCAAGCTTACATTTCAGGCTCAACTAGTGAAGGTTTTGGTTTAAGTTTGTTGGAGGCCATTGGTTCGGGATTACCAATCATTGGTTTTGACGTGCCTTATGGGAACCAAACCTTTGTTGATGAAGGGGAAAATGGTTATTTAGTAGAAAGTAATGCTAATACTCAAAGTAAGCAACGCGTACAGGATTTAAGTGAACGGATTGTTACGCTCTTTACTAAAGATGATATAGCAGCCTTTCAGGAGCACTCCTATCAAAAAGCGAGTGAGTATCTAACCGCTAATATTAGTCGTAAATGGAAACAATTGGTAGAAGAGCAGGTGAAATAGAAATGTTAATGTTATTTAATAGTTACGACCAAAAGTCCAAAGATTTATATCAATCTTTTCAATTAGCCCAAATTGACGTACCAGTAGTGGTCTTACATGATAATGGTTTTTTACCTGCTGGGATTACCTCACCAATTAGTTTTTATCGTGCTAAGGCGGGAGTTAAGAATCAAGGTAAGGCACGTTATTTTAACCAGATTGATACCCCACGTTTTTGGGAAATTAGGGGAACGATGCGGTCTGGAGAAGTTTTTAACCATGAACAAAAAGTTGCCCAAATTAATTATGCCACTGTCAAACAAAATCGTTTGGTGGAAAGTGTTGATTGGTATGATAAAAAAGGCACTATCCGTTTGAGCGAGCATTACAATCAATATGGTCAAAAGTGGGCTCGAACGGTCTATGATGCCCAAGGTAAGGCTTTTAGTAAGACTTGGTTTGATGATAACGATAGAGAAATTCTTGTACAAAATTACTTCACTGATGACTTTATTTTAACTTTAGCGGGAAAAAATTATTTCTTTAAATCTGCGCTAGAATTTTACACGTACTTCATCAAGGATGCCGGCTATAATTTGGATCGCTTATTGATTAATTCTTTAGGCGTACCGTTTTTCCTAAGTTCAGCTTTACCAACCGAAGGGCGAGACATCTTATTTTGGCAAGAGGGAGTTCGTCAGGAACTACCAGGTAATATGACGAGTATTTTAAATGACGCGAACTCACGAATTAAACAAATTATCGTTCCGGATCAAGCAAGCTACACTTGGCTTTGTCAAGCACGTCCGGATAAACAAGCAACTTTCAAACAGTTGCCATACCTTTATCCGCAAAATCGTAAGAACCAAGCGCGTAAGACAGCCTTTATTTTAACCAATAGTGACCAAATTGAAAAAATTGAAGCTTTAGTGCAAGCTTTACCGGAAATTGAATTTAATATTGCTGCTCTAACAGAAATGTCACCAAAATTATTAGCGATTAACAAATACGACAATGTAGTTCTTTATCCTAACGCGAACCAAGCTCGTTTGGATAACTTGTGGGGCTATGCTGACATTTATCTTGACATTAATCACCATGATGAGGTTAAACAAGCTGTTAGAAAAGCTTACGAAAATAATATGTTGATTTTTGCTTTTGAAGAAACCGTTCATGATCGGCAATTTATTATGGCTGATAATCTTTATGCGACAAAAGATGCAGTACAACTAGTCTTGAAACTTAAGAAATTAATCGCTAAAAAAGCGACCTTCATCCAAGCTGTTAAAACACAAAACCAAGCTATGGGTCTTGCTACAAAGAAAGATTACCAAGATTTGGTTAACGAAAAGTAAGGTGATTTAATGGACCAAAGTATTTGGTTAGCTCTCTTTGTGAGTGGCTTAATTATTTTAACCTATTTGGTAAGTAATTTTTGGCGACCATTTCGGTGGGTGCTTAAAATTTTAGCAATGTTAACCTACTTAGCTTTCATTGGTTGGTTAGGCTGGGAAGTTTGGCAGGTTTCAGGTGTAGGGGCACGTTTATGTTTACTTGCATTGTTAGCATGTTTATTAGGTAAATTTACGCATATTATTAGTTATCTCGGAATGGTTAGCCAAAGTGAAACAAAAACAGATTATACATTCAGTGATGTAAAGTCTGCTGAGTATCAGTCTCTAAACGTTGTTATTCGGATTAATGATGAAGAGTATGAAGTTCTTCAGCGGACGGTTGTCGCAGCTTTAAATATTTATCACCCCCGACCTGAACAGGTGCAATACTTTATTTTAGATGAAAAAGGACGCCCTGAAATTAAAGATTTAGCTCAAGAATTGAAATTTCACTACTTAGATAATACCCTTAGCGGTCAAGAATTTTTAGCCCAATTACCTGGAAAGTTAACTTTAATGTTAGCTGGTGACTCGGTCAGTCAAAAGACGATACTAAGTGAAGTTTTACCAGAATTAAGGGATAGTCGCGTAGGTTTTGTAGTCTTAAATAAGGATAATTATAATGACTATGTATATAGCTTAACTACTTTGGGTGCTCCTAGTGAGCTTATGCAAATTCAGCGTCAACGGTTTAATGCGGTTTTTAGTGATGGCTATGATGCTTTGTATGTAACGGAAGCGTTACGCCAAAGTGCTTTTGATTGGCATCAACGTGATTTAAGAGTGGGGATTAATTTACAAGCAGCCGGTTACCAAGGTAATTTTTTGGCCAGAAAACTGTTAAATGGCTTAGCAGCCGAATCGCTAGTAACGTTGGCGCAAAGAATACAGTATGAAGCTTTTCGGGATAGTTATGCGCGGAGACATCTTTCTAAAGGAACTTACAGTCAGTTAAATCGTAAACAAAAAAAAGCGTATGGGCAATTGCAGAACTTTTGGAGTTTTGCCTGGCAACGTTTGACTTTCTTACTATTACCAGTAGTGATTACTTTTTTAGGTATTACTATTCCGGTTAATTATAATTGGCTGGTAGCCTTTGGTTTACCTGCGTTGGTAGCCACCGGCTTGGTACTTTTAGCTTATGGCCGGTCGTTTCAAAGTTTTTATAGTGACAGTATTTATGAAACGGCACTTAGTCCTCAAGTTTTTTGGGCAAAAATTAAAGTATATTTAGCGAAAAAAGCGGCATCGTATCAAACTTTGCATAAGGATTTGAACATGAAAAGTCGTCTGCAGTGGCGAAAAGTGTGGTTCCAAATAGTAATGCTAGTCCTTATGATTTTTGCCCTGGTTATACTTAATTTTCATGTAAGTATGCGTTTGTCTTCTGTTCAGTCTTGGTTTTTATTAGTTTGGTTGCTCTATAACCTAATTTTGTTAGGCTTAACCCTCTTTTTATTCATTGAACAACCGCGTTATCGGCGAGCAGAACGATTTAAGAGTGATAAAAAGTGTCAAGTTCGTTTTTTTGATGGGACAGTTGCTGGTCGGATTTTAAATTGGAATGAAACGGGAGCCCGCATTCGTTTTGAAGATAGTCGCCAAAAACAAGAAACGCGTAGTCGTTATTCTCATGGGAATGGTTGGCTAATGGTAGATGGATTAAATTTAGCTTTTGAAACGATGTGGTTAGATAACCGGACTTTAGGGTTGCGTTTTAGTGATATTGACTTAAACCAATACCGTTATTTAGTTGAAATGACGTATGCTCAACCGATGACAATGGTTAAGGAGACACAACAGCAAGAACCTAACCGTAAGGATTTGCGGATTGCGCAATATCAAGAAGTTTCCTACCGCATAAGTCAAATTCCATTCACAGCGGTGATGCTTGATATATCTAATCATGGCTGTCGCTTACGTCTAGAAAAAAGACAGATGCTACAAGCTAAGAGTTTGATTGAAGTCAAGGTAGATAAGACCTGGCGTTTAGGTGAAATTCGTTGGCTTCAAAGTGATGATAACTATCAGTTTGTTGGTATCAAATTTGTTGACTAAGAACATCTCTCCATTTTGGAGAGGTGTTTTTGGCATGTTATAATAAAGTTAAATTTGAAGGGTGGGGTTAGATGATTAAAGATGCAAGTTATTACGCAGATTTATTACGAAGTCAAGAACTATCGTTTGAAGAATTACTACAAGAATTTCAAATGAGAGTAGCTAATCTAAATCCGCATTTAAATGCTGTGGTAGACTGGAGTAGTCAAATTGGCCGGGAAAATTACGCACAGTTAAATGATCGTTTCGAGCGTCCTTTTTACGGATTGCCGGTTTTAGTTAAAGCTTTGGGTCAAGATAGTCGCGGCTTAGATAATGCTAACGGATCACGATTACTTAAAGGCAGTCGCGCTCAAAATGATAACAATTTTATTCGGATGGTTAAAGAGGCGGGGCTTGTTCCCGTTGGTGTTAGTAATGCTCCCGAGTTCGGTTTTAAAAATATTACCGATTCTGTCCTTTATGGTCATGCTAAAAATCCTTGGAATCAAGCCTATAGTCCGGGAGGTTCTAGTGGTGGAGCAGCCGCTAGTGTCGCTTCGGGGATGTTCCCTTTGGCTTTAGCGAGTGATGGTGGTGGTTCAATTCGGATTCCTGCTTCCTTTTGCGGATTAATTGGTCTCAAACCAACTCGTGGTACAATGCCAGTGGGGCCTGGAAGTTGGCGTTCTTGGCAGGGAGCGTCGATTAATTTTGCGTTAACAGTTTCCATGCGGGATACACGTCAACTTTTTTATGCCCTGCGTCGCCCGGAAAATATCGCCCCCTATCAAGCTCCGCAAACGGAATGGATACATGTATTAGAAGATAGTTATGAAAAACGCCCACTTAAGGTAGCTTTTTCAACACAGTCACCAGTGGGAAGCCAAGTATCAAGCACGGCTGTACAAGCGGTTAAAGAGGCAGTAGATTTTTTGGAAGCGCAAGGATTTTTAGTAGAAGAAAAGACACCTAAACTTGATGGGCGCCAATTAATTCGCGGATATTATGCGATGAATGGGGCTGAAACAGCTGCTATGTTTGCCGACCTCGAGGAACGAGGTTCTAAAATTCAACCTTCTCAAGTTGAAGCTTTGACCTGGGGGTTAGCTAGGTATGGTGACCAAATTTTAGCTAGAGAATATACTCAAATTCTTAACTCGTGGGATATTGCAACGGCGACAATGGAGGATTTCTTAACGGAATATGACTTGTATTTGACACCCACAACAGCCAAAACGGCTCCTAGGTTAGAGGAGTTGTCGATGGAGACCGATGCTGCGCTCCTTTATGCGATTCAGGATTTGGATGTCAAGGAAAGAGGACGCCTAATTGAGAACGTTTTTGAGAAGTCTTTGTCATTTAGTCCGTTCACCCAGTTAGCAAATTTAACTGGCCAACCAGCCCTTTCATTGCCCACACATCTAAGTCAAGCGCAATTACCTCTTGGAGTTCAGTTTATGGCAGCTAAGGGCCGAGAAGACTTATTATTTGAGGTAGGGCATCTTTTTGAAAGTGCAGGACAGTTTGAATTACCACCAGTTTATCAAAATAACAAATTTTAGGAAAAGTAGGGATAGGTTATGGAATTACCAGAGTTTAAAGTTGAGGCGTGGCTTAATAAATGGGAAAAAAGTGCCCAATACGATATTTCGCAAAGTTCAATTGCGGCATTAACTTTAGAGGAATTAATGACGCTGGCAGGAACAACTAGCGAAGAATTTTTTGGTCACCTAGCGCAAACCCCACTAGACTACGGCTGGATTGAAGGTTCTCCGGAGTTTAAGCAAGCGGTTAGTCAACTTTATCAAAATGTTGCGCCGGATAATGTTTTACAAATGAATGGTGCAACTGGCGGGAATTTTTTAGCGCTCTTGGCTTTAGTTGAGCCAGGAGATGAGATAGTGTCCATGCGACCAAGTTATCAGCAATTATATGATTTCCCTAAATCTTTAGGTGCTGAAGTCAAGTTTATTGAGTTGCAAGAAGAAAATGCTTGGGAGTTTGAAGTATCTAAGTTAGCACAAGTAATTACTTCAAAAACCAAAGTGATTACCTTGAACAATGCTAATAATCCTACGGGGACGTATCTCAATCGTCAGCAGTTGGAAGAAGTTGTGGCTTTGGCTAAAAAAGTTGATGCATATGTATTAGTAGATGAAGTTTATCAGCCTTTAGAAGCCACGGATTACTGTCCAGTGGTTGATTTGTATGACAAGGGAATTTCCATTAATTCTTTATCTAAAACTTATTCGTTGCCAGGTTTACGAATTGGTTGGTCAGCCTCTAGTCGTGAAATTGCTGATTTATTTCGTAAGTATCGCGATTACACTACCATCTGCGGTGGGGTAATCAATGATGCTTTAGCAGTTTTAGCGCTTCAATGCAAAGATAAAATTTTGGCTCGTAATCGTCAAATTATGGCTCAAAATATGGCAACTGTACAAGAATGGCTCGAAACTCAACCAAGGGTAAGTCTTGTTGGTGGTCAAGGAGTTTCTACCTCTTTTATTAAAATTGAGATGATACAAAGTGATACAGAATTTTGTCGTCAGTTACTCCAAGAAAAAGGAGTACTCTTAGTACCCGGAAGTGCCTTTGATAAACCAGGTTACGCACGTTTAGGTTATTGCTGTCAGCCTGAAGTTTTAAAAGAAGGACTCAAGCGTTTAGGGGAATTTTTGGCGGGTAAATAAAAAGACAGGGGCCACCCCTGTCTTTAAAGTGCCAAGAACATACGTATTGTCCCGGTGGTCAAAATAATACCAACCACCAGAAGAATTACGCAAATAAGTGTTTGGGTAATGGTTACACCTTTAGAAAAATTCACTGCTTGTTTTTGGACTTTTTGGTAATAACGATATAAATCAAAGGCGCGGTAAAGACCGTCACCTAAGAAAATTAAGGCAATAATCCCTAAAAAGATAACCCGTGACATGCTTAGTTCCTTTGCTTTTTCTTTAAATCATACCACCAAAAGAAAGACCTTCGCAAGTTCGTGTGTAGGGATGAAGATGTTAAGTAAGTTTATAAATTTAGATGAGGAGTTAAATGATGCATTATTTAAAAATTGCGGCCCCCAAAGCTTTGTGGTCGTGTGTACCTAAAGACTGGCAAGTGGTTGAATTAACAGCTAACCTAAATCCAGCAACTTTAGCGGCTGTAGTCGTAGATGCAAGTGAAGAAAGTCAGCTTCTAGGGCAAAAATTTTCCGCACAGCTACAACTACCCTTACCCGTTTTAACTACGACAGATACTATTAGGATCGCTCAGGAGGCTCATACATATGAGCAACAAGTTCAACCGCCATTTATTCGCGATTTAATTAACTTCGCTAATCAAAAACCAGTTTCCTTTACGACGCCAGGACACCATAATGGCCAATACTATGACCGACACCCGGCAGGGGTGATTTACCACCAGTTTATGGGAGATAATCTTTTGCGGGCTGATACAAGTGATACTGTACCTGAGTTAGGAGATACGATGACCCATGCCGGAACCCCCTTATTGGCCCAACAAGAGGCTGCTCGTGCATTTAATGCTGATAAGGTTTATTTCTGTACTAATGGGACAACGAGTGCCAATACAATTTGTGCTAATGCCCTATTGGGGGAAGGTGACTTAGTTTTATTTGACCGTAATAATCATAAATCTCTTTATAATAGTGCCCTAGTAATGACAGGGGCGAAGCCTGTTTATTTGCCAACCGATCGTAACGCCCAAGGTTTAATTGGTCCTATCGTTGATGCAGCTTTGGACGAAACTTATATTCGTCAAGAAATTGCCAAGGTTGATCCTGAACGAGCTCAAGCTAAGCGTCCTTTTAGATTAGCGGCTCTACAGCTTGAAACTTTTGATGGCGTCTTTTATGATGCGCGTTACTTAATTGAAAAACTTGGTCATCTTTGTGATTATATTTTGTTTGATTGCGCTTGGGGAGGATATGAACAATTTGTTGAAATTTTGAAAGACCTTTCTCCGCTGCAAATAAATTATGGTCCCGATGATCCGGGAATTTTGGTCACACAATCAATTCACAAACAACAAGCTGGGATGGGGCAAGCTTCGCAAATTTTGAAAAAGGATCATCATATTAAGGGACAGGCTCGCTATGTTGATCATAAACATTTTAACCACACTTATTTAAAATATGTAACTACGAGTTATTCTTACCCAATATACTCTTCATTAGTGATGAATGCTGCCTTGGCCAATTCACCAGCTAATTCAAGTTGGTGGGAAGAAACTCTCGCTTTAGGAATTGATTTTCGTAAGCAATTATTGGCGCAAAGTGAGCTTTTCAAGCCACTGGTTCCTGTAAAAGTCGGGCAACATTTATGGCAAGATATCCCCACCTCTGAGTTAGCTCATAACTTAGCATCTTGGCGCCTTGATCCTAAGGAAAAATGGCATGGCTTTGAGTTAGCCGGAGCCAAGGAAGTGGTCTTGAGTCCGTTGAAAATTACAATTTCTTCGCTTGGTGTGGATAATATTAGCCAAAGTTATCAAGATAAGGGAATTCCTGGGCAAGTTGTGGGAACTTACCTCCGTTCACAGGGAATTATCCCAGTAAAATCTGATTTATATTCAACTTTGTACCTGTTGACTCCTGGAGAAGGACCACAAGAAATGCAGCGTCTCTTAAAGGCCCTGTTAGATTTTGAAACAGCTTATAAACAAAATAAACCTTTAGCCGAAGTGATGCCGAAACTTTATGAAGAATATAAGACGCGTTATTATGGTTATGGTTTGGCTGACTTATGTCAGGAAATCCATAATTATTATCGCGAACATGAGATTTTTAAATTACAAAAGGCACTCTTCTTAAAACAAACTTTCCAAGACTATTCGCATTTACCTAAAGAAGCTGACGTGGCTTTCCTTAAAAATCAAAGTGAGCTTGTAAGTCTTGATCAGGTTTTGGGACGGGTTGCGCTTGAAGGAGCTCTACCTTATCCACCGGGAGTCTTCATCGTTGCCCCTGGGGAAAAATGGCAGGAAATTGACATCGATTATTTTAAAATTTTAATTGGGGCTCAAGAAAAATTCCCAGGTTTTGATCCTGAAATTCAAGGTGTTTACCAGGAAGTGGATGAGCAAGGCCAAAAAAAGATTATGGCAGAAGTTTGGTTAAAAAATTAAAGTAAGTATTGAAAGCATGTTATAATAATTATGAAAACGTTTTTCTTGAATTACGTGGAAAGGGTGAGGAAAAATGTCATTTAGAGAAATTCATTATACATTTGGTCCAGAAACAACTTTAAGGGAAATTCAAAAGAAATATTCAGAAAGACAAATGATATTATATCGGTCAGTTAGTACGGAAAGTCGTTTTATGTTGCTAGATGTATCAGGTAAGGAATCGATTTTCAAGGGTGGTTTGTCTTACCAAGTTTATCAAAAGTTTAATTTTACTACTTCCAACTGGGATGCACTTTTAGAAATGCGTTACTTAACTTTGGATAATGAGGAACAAAAGGTTTTCCATTCTATTGTTGATAGTTGGGACAGGAAGGATGCCCGCCCATTCGGTCTAGATTCAACAATTATTACTAAATCCGAAAAACATAATTTTGAATATATGATGCTGAATTTTTGGGAAGGTGAAGAAGATTTCATGGACTGGGATAACGCGACAGATAATGCCCTAGCTAAATTTGGGCATGCTGGCAACAAAGGTGCCTTAGTCACAGTTTACAAAAAAGTCGGTTAGATACAAATTATTGAAAAAGTAGCTCTCAAAGTGAAGTGAGCTACTTTTTGTTAAACCTATTTTTGTAATCAAAGAGGAATCGGCGTTATGCGAAGCTTGGCATTTTAGCGTTGAGTTCGTCTATAGGGCCGATAGTAAGTTAAAAATATTATGATAATTATTGCCATGAGTGATAATTTCCAAAGCAGGTTATCATTATTTTGGATAGTGGCTGTTTGGTTTATTTTAGTGGCTTGAGTTTTAGAAATTTTTAGGGGAGTTGAGTACCTCCAAGTCCGATTCTTAGTAATTACTTTAAATTCAAGTTGGTAGTTACCAGGTTTGACTTTTTGGTTATTTAAGTTAAGAAAATAATCAAAAGTCGATTTAGGAGCAATAGTCCGATTTTTTCGTGTTTGCTGATAAAGAACGTTACCGTTTTGTGAAAGACTAGTAGTCAAGGTTGCTCCGCTGAGTTTTTCAACAGTCACATTTTGTAAGGTTAACTTGATGGCGGGTGAATCATTCTTGGAGTGGTTTACAGTAAGAGTTGTATTCTTAACGCTTAAATTTGCAGTCGTGGCTTTGGACTTTTGGTTACGGACATTAATTCTTAAGGTGACCTTGTGAATTTTGTCAGCAGCATTCTTTTTATCTGCTGTTTTAATATTTTGAAAGTATAGAGCCCCAATTAAAATTCCTTGATAATTCTTATTGGGCATAGTGATATAGTATTTAACAATTTTAGTTTGTGAAGGCAAGAGCGTAATAGTTTTGGGTCCTGTCAGGACTTCCCCTAGTTTAATCGTGGGGTTAGTTTTTTTAGAAACATCGTTTAAGTTATATGCTATCCTGGCTAGATTGTTGGTGTAGCCGGTGCGGGGCGCGACACTCAAGGTTTGTTTATCATTAGTTAGGTTACGGATGGTAACATTAATAGTTTGTTTTTGATTTTTTTGAAGTAAGATATTAAGCGAGTTAGCTTTGTTATGGTATGAATTGCTAGGCATGGGAGTCCTAACCGTAAAAGCTGTTGAGTTTGCCGCAACTTGAGGAGGAAAAAAGAGTAGCCAAAGACTACCAACTACCATACAAAATAGATAAAAGAACTTTTTCATTGAAAAACACCTCGTGAATATGATTAAATTAACTGTTCAACTTATTATAAGCTAAAAATCATGTAAAGACATGACTAATTATTCGAATTGCGAAGAATGTTAAGGTATAATCAGAAGTGAGCAAAATTTGGAGAAATTAGCCGAAGTAATAGGAGACGAAAAATAATGAAGCGAAAAGAAAGAGTATTAGCCTATTTACAAGCCCATCGAGAAAGTTTGACAACTAGTCAAATTGCGGAGGCTTTAACCTTAGCGCGCCCTAATGTGAGTAAGGTTTTAAATGATTTAGTTCGTGAAAAAATCATTGCTAAAAGTAGTGGGCGACCTGTGAAATACTTTTTAAAAGAAAATGATATTCCAACAATATCTAAAGCTAAATCTCAATCCATTACATACAAACATTTTACGGTTTCAAATAATGATATTTTTTCAGAAATGATTGGCTCTAAAGGCAGTCTAAAGACTCAAGTTGATCAGGCAAAGGCAGCTTTATTATATCCACCGAAAGGCTTGAATGTCTTATTAACAGGACCAACTGGTTCGGGGAAAACTTACTTTGCTAATACCATGGCTCAATTTGCGCGTAATCAAGAAGTAATTGCAGCTGATAAGCCATTGGTAACCTTTAACTGTGCTGATTATGCCCATAATCCTCAATTATTAATGGCTCATTTATTTGGTTACATTAAAGGGGCTTTTACTGGAGCAGAAGAAAATCATGCGGGTTTGATTCAAGAAGCTGAAGGAGGGATTCTTTTTTTAGACGAAGTTCACCGCCTACCTCCGGAAGGGCAAGAAATGATTTTCTATCTAATGGATCATGGAACTTACAGTCGTTTAGGTGAAACTAACAAGGATCACCAAGCCGATGTACGCATTGTTTGTGCGACTACTGAAGATCCTAAAAGTTCTTTATTAGCAACTTTTGTACGAAGAATCCCCATTATTATTACGATGCCATCTTTTGAACAAAGACCTGTTAGTGAAAGATTACAGCTAATGAAATATTTATTTTCACTAGAAGCGAGTCGGATTCATAAAACCTTGCGTGTCGATGAAAATGTGGTTCAAGCTTTATTGGGGAGTGTAACTTTTGGAAATGTGGGACAACTTAAGTCTAATCTCCAGCTAGTATGTGCTCAAGGTTTCTTAGATAATATTAATCAAGGTGGACGTGACATTCATCTAACTTTTGAACAGTTACCACCGCAAATTAAAGCAGGATTGTCGCATTTAGCTGATAATCGAGAAGAATTGGGAAAATTAGCGCAATTACTCCAGCCAGTAATGGAAATTGATCCGCAAATAAAAACGACTAAACTCACATCAACAGATAGCTATGAACCGCCTTATAATTTGTATGAAATTATTGGCGATAAAGCTAAGATTTTAAAGGATGAGGGGCTTGATCAAAAAGCAATTAATGATTTCATTCTAACTGATATTAACGTACATTTAAAAAGTTTTTACCACAAGGCAGAGGACTCGCAAGCCGAAGAACATCTTAATGAATTGGTTGATGAAGAAATTATTCAGCTAACAAAGGAAATTATGGTGGAACTCAAGCAAGAAAATTATACCTTGAATAATAATTTTCTTTATGCTTTGAGTTTACATATTTCTTCTTTTATCAAGCGCGCCCAAAATGGCCAAGCCGAAAGACAAAGTCGTCAAGACTTAGAATCTTTGGTAGCTATTTATCCAAAAGAACAAGAAGTTGCTCAAAAAATTGCTCGGAGAATTATGCAACAGTATCAAATTCCTGTGCCTGGATCAGAAGTATCCTATCTAGTCTTACTACTAGTTTCACTAAAGACAACGGAAAAAAAGGGGCAAATTGGGGTGGTTGTGGCAGCTCATGGAACTGCTACGGCAAGTTCTATGGTAGAAGTTGTAACCCGCTTATTACAAGTGCGAAATCTACGTGCTTTTGATATGGACTTGGATATGAGTCCTAAGACTGCTTTTCAAGAAATTGCCAAGTTGATAACCGAAGTTGATCAGGGTAATGGAGTTATTTTGTTAGTTGATATGGGTTCTTTGAGTACTTTTAGTGATGATTTGAGTCGACGCACAGGTGTCGAAGTCAAGACCCTCGATCTTGTCACCACGGCTTTAGTCTTAGAAGCTGCCCGCAAAACTTCCTTGGTTGATGCTCCGCTAGAAGCGGTATATGGAGAGCTTCAAGAGTTTCGTGGCTATTCACGGCCTAAAATGACAGTAGCTTCACAAAATGACCAACGTCCGAAAGTTATTTTGGCAACTTGTGCGACAGGGGTAGGGACTGCTGAGAAAATCAAGGGGATGTTAGAGGAAATCTTAATTGATAACTTAATTGATGACGTTCAGGTTGTAACGAGTTCAATTCTCGATTTACCCGAAAAGTTACCCCAACTAACAAGTCAGTATCAGATTGTTGCAACTACGGGAATTGTTCGGCCAGAAATCGAAGTTCCCTTTATGTCATTAGAAGAACTGATGCGTGGTAATGGAGAGAATTTCATTCAAATGTTAATGGGGCAAGAACAAGTAGCCTTTCCAATGGAAAAAAATCATGAATTAACACGAGATGCTGCGATTCTTTATTTGACGAAGACGGTGACTTTTTTAAATCCAGTTAAGGTGGGTAAGTTATTTTGGGATTTTTGTGATTATCTAGAAGATAAAGGGCAACATCAAATTTCAAATGCAACGCGAACCAATTTAATTATACATTTAGGGGGGGCGTGTGAACGGTCGCTATTAGGGAATGAATTAACCGTACCGGAAGTAGATTTACGTCAATGTCAGCAAGAACCAAGTTATCAGCTAGTAGCTGCAGCGAGTCAGCTTTTTGCAGAAGAGTTGAGAATATCCTTGTCTGAAGTTGAATTGTATTATTTAACCCAGATATATGATACACAAGTTTTGAAAAAGTAATACAAAGAGTAATGATACACTACTTTTAGTGTATCATTATTTTGTTTGTTTAAAATAAAAGCTACCATTGTAGGAATTATGACTGATACACAAAAGTTGGCACGGGATTTGCTATATAAAAAGTGTAAAGTGTTTTTTTAGGGAGGTTGACCAATGTTTGCCATTGTTATCGCTTGTCATGGACGTTTAGCTCATGAATTAATGCAATCATCTTTTATTATTTTTGGTGAGCAAGACGACGTTTATGCGCTTGATTACTTAGCGGACGAAGATGCAACTCACTTAGAAAAAAAGTTTACCACTGTTTTAAACAAACTTTCGCTCCAACAAGAAGTCCTTTTCTTAACAGATTTATACGGTGGACAGCCTTTTATGACCGCCCAAAAGTTTGTCAAACAAAAACCGAGTCAGTATCAATTGTTAGCGGGCGTGAACTTAGCTATGTTGCTTGAAAGTTATGGCAATCGCCAAGACATTGAGACTGAGTATCTCTTGACGATTGGTCGCGAAGCGATTGAAGCATATGAGGAGGCATAAATATGTTTGACATTTCAGTTTTCAGAATTGATAGCCGACTTTTACACGGACAGGTTGTGACTTCTTGGGCTCGTAATAGTAAGGTTGAAAGAATTATCGTCGTTTCGGATACTGTCGCACATGATAGTTTTCGGAAAACTTTAATTTTAAATGCCGCTCCTGCGGGGGTGAAGGCGAATGTTATTCCTGTAGAACGTGCGATTCGTTTAAATCAGGATCCAAGATTTGCCGGTATGCGAGTTATGATACTGGTGGAAACACCCCAAGATGCCAAGCGTTTAGTTGAAGGAGGTTTTAGCCTTTCAGAAGTTAACGTGGGTTCACTTTCATATCAGCACGGTAAGAAAATGGTAACTGATACCATTGCAGTTGACGAGGGGGATATTGAAGTTTTGACCTGGTTGCATAAAAAAAACATCAGCTTCGATATCCGAAAAGTTGTTAGCGATTCCAAAAAAGATTTGTGGAAAGTCTTGTTAGAACAGAAGTTAGTTTCCTAAAACAGTGTGTTTGTTGTTAGATTTATAAAGGAGGAAGACTCATGGTAGGAATTATCCTTGCGAGCCATGGTGGTTTTGCCGAAGGTATTTACCAATCAGGTGAAATGATTTTCGGTCAACAAGAAAATGTTGCCGCTGTGGTTTTAAAGCCCAATGAAGGTCCAGATGATGTGAGAGCCAAGATGGAAGAAGCCATCAAAGGTTTTGACTCTGATGACCAAGTGTTATTCTTAGTTGACTTATGGGGAGGGACACCTTTCAACCAAGCCAACAACCTTTTTGAAGCCCACAAAGATAAATGGGCCATTGTTGCCGGTATGAATTTACCAATGGTAATCGAAGCCTATGCTTCACGTTTCTCAATGGAATCCGCTCAAGAAATTGCGGAACATATTATTGAAACTGCTAAAGATGGAGTGAAGGTGAAGCCAGAGGACTTACAACCTAAGGAGGCTCCTAAAGCCGAGACTCAAGCTAACCAACCAACTGGTGAGATTCCAGAAGGGACAGTTATCGGAGATGGTAAGATTAAAATTGGTTTAGCACGAATCGATACGCGTCTTTTACACGGTCAGGTTGCGACTGGTTGGACAAAAGCGGTTAACCCAGACCGGATTATTGTTGTTTCAGATAACGTTTCAAAAGATGCTTTACGTAAGAGCATGATTATTGAAGCTGCTCCTCCAGGAGTTAAAGCTCACGTAGTACCAATTGATAAGATGATTCAAGTCGCTAAAGACCCACGTTTCGGTGGGACAAAGGCTTTAGTCTTGTTTGAAACTCCAGAAGATGCTTTACGTGCTATTGAAGGTGGCGTAGACATTAAGGAATTGAATGTTGGTTCGATGGCCCACTCTAAGGGGAAGGTCGCTGTTAATAAGGTACTTTCCTTAGGTAAAGAAGACGTTGAAACTTTCGACAAGCTTAAGAGTTTAGGGGTAACTTTCGATGTACGTAAGGTGCCGTCAGATAGCAAAGACAATATGGACAATATTGTTAACAAAGCGCGTCAAGAACTGGGAATGTAAGAAAGGAGATAAATCATGTCTGTTATTTCAATGATTTTAGTTGTCCTCGTAGCGTTTCTAGCTGGGATGGAAGGTATCTTGGATGAATTCCAATTCCACCAACCATTAGTAGCTTGTACGTTAATTGGACTTGTAACCGGTAATTTAACTGCCGGGATTGTTTTAGGTGGTTCATTACAAATGATCGCCATGGGTTGGGCTAACATCGGGGCCGCTGTTTCTCCTGATGCTGCTTTAGCTTCAGTTGCATCTGCTATTATTTTAGTTTTAGGTGGTCAAGGTACTAAGGGTGTTGGTTCTGCCATTGCTATTGCGATTCCTTTGGCTGTTGCAGGTTTATTCTTAACAATGTTAGTGCGGACAATTGAAGTTCCTATTGTACACATTATGGATGCAGCCGCTGAAAAAGGTGACTACCGGAAAATTGAATTATGGCAAATTATCTCTATTTGCTTACAAGGTTTGCGAATTGCCATTCCTGCAGCTGCCTTGCTCTTTATTCCATCATCAGCCGTACGTGCCTTCCTCCAATCAATGCCAGCTTGGTTAACAGATGGTATGACCATTGGTGGGGGTATGGTTGTGGCCGTTGGTTACGCCATGGTTATTAACATGATGGCTAACCGTGAAGTTTGGCCATTCTTCATTATTGGTTTTGCGATTGCCGCTTTATCAGAATTAACCTTGATTGCTATTGGTGCAATTGCCGTTGCTATTACTTTAATGTACTTAACCCTTGAAGGTAAAGGTGGTTCAGGTAACGGTAAAGGTGGTTCCAGCTCAAATACTGGTGATCCACTGGGTGACATTTTGGATGACTACTAAAATAAAGGGAGGAATTAATCATGACTGATAACAAAGTTACTTTATCTAAAAAGGATCGTTTAGCAGTTGCATGGCGTTCAACCTTTATTCAAGGGTCATGGAACTATGAACGTATGCAAAACGGTGGATGGTGTTACGCAATGATTCCAGCCATCAAGAAATTATACAAAACTAAAGAAGACCGGGCGGCTGCCTTAACTCGTCACTTGGAATTCTTTAACACTCACCCATATGTGGCTTCGCCTATCTTAGGGGTTACTTTGGCCCTTGAAGAAGAAAGAGCTAATGGTGCACCAGTTGATGATGTTGCCATTTCTGGGGTTAAAGTTGGTATGATGGGACCTCTAGCCGGGGTTGGTGACCCAGTCTTCTGGTTTACGATTCGTCCTATGTTAGGTGCTTTAGGTGCTTCACTTGCCTTGGGTGGTTCCATTTTAGGCCCTATTTTGTTCTTTGTATTATGGAATATTATTCGTTGGTCCTTTATGTGGTACACACAAGAATTTGGTTACAAAGCCGGTTCAAAGATTACCGAAGACTTATCTGGTGGTCTTTTACAAATGGTTACTCGTGGAGCTTCCATGATGGGGATGTTTGTTTTAGGTTCTCTGATTGAACGCTGGGTAACAGTGAAGTTTACAGCTGTTGTTTCAAAGACAACTTACTCAAAAGGTGCATACATCGATTGGGATAAAATTGCTTCAAGTCCAATGGGTATCAAGGAAGCCTTGACACAACAAGCAAGTGGTATGGCTTTAGACAAGGTTAAAGTTACTACCTTACAAGATAACTTAGACCAATTGATTCCTGGTTTGGCTGCCCTTCTTCTTACTTTCCTTTGCATGTGGTTATTAAAGAAGAAAGTTTCTCCAATCATCATTATCTTAGGTATCTTTGTTGTTGGGGTTGTCTTCCACGTTATTGGTTTAATGTAATTTTTTAGAAAAGAGGAGAGAAAATGGTACAGTCAATTAATACAAAGGTCGATTTGGTGGTTGCTGGGACCTCTTATCTAGGTTTAGGTAAGTATGGCAAAATTATGATTGGTGATAAGGGCTTTGAGTTCTATAATGATCGTGACCCACAAGATTATGTCCAAATTCCTTGGGACGAAGTTGACTGTGTCATTGCTGAAGTCTTATTTAAAGGCAAGTGGATTCCGCGTTTTGCGCTACGTACGAAAAAGAATGGTACATTTAGCTTCGCGACGCGCAACCCTAAGCGAACTTTACGTGCAGTGCGTGAGTATGTAGGAGCGGAAAACATTGTTAGCTCGCTTTCCTTTTTTCAAGTTTTGCGTCGTAATCTTAAGCGCCGTTTTGGTCGCAAAAAATCAAAAGCCGAATAATGTAATATTTTAAGAAGCAGGTGTCGTTTTTGATACCTGCTTTTTGGTTATCAAGAAAAAATAAAAAAATCTGAAAAAAAACTTGAAAAATTAAAAAAAGATGTTAAGATTAAAAACATGAAAGAAAAATAAGAATCTTTTTAAGAAAGGGGGGGTATTCATTATGTTACAAGCAATTATTAACCTAAACATTGTAGTCATTATTAGTCTTATTAGCTTTAGAACATATGAATACTCCAGGTTAGATTGTCAAATAGGGAATCAAATTGATAATTAAACATGCGACTAATTGAGAAGTACCAGCCTGGAGTTTAAAATTCCAGGTTTTTTGATTAGATTTTTTTCATTTTAATTAAAAGGGAGATGGATGAGATGGAACAAACAATGAGTCGAAATATGGTTGATACAAAAGAAGCTAAGAAAACAGTTAAGGAATATGCCTACAATATTTCTGCAGCTATTGCTAATTCAATTTTAGTAACTTTAGGGATGGGGTTATTGATGCAAACCATTGCGGGCTTTGTAAATTGGCAACCTCTTTATGAAGCTGGTACCTTGGCTCAAGCATTATTAGCACCTGCTTTAGGGGTGGCGGTGGCTTCACAATTAGAAGTTACAACGTTAGTTACTTTTTCATCAATGATTTCTGCAACTGTTGCGGCTAATGCCGTTTCTTTTGTGGAAGCTGCCGGAAAAGCGACTGCTATCCAATCGGTTGGTGGGGCCTCACACGCCCTTGTCGTTGGTAACCCAGTTTTTTCAACTGGTCAACCGGTATCAGCGGTGGCAGCAGCCTTAGTAGCAACCTTGTTAGGAAAGTGGATGTCTGGTAAGACACCATTGGATATGGTTTTAGTACCTTTGACTGTAACCTTTGTGGGAACTTTTGTAGGCTTTGGTTTAGCTGCTGTTGTGACGCCGGCCTTGACTGCAATGAGTGCCTGGATTGCCGAGTCAATTAAAGTGAATACAATTTTTGGTTCAATGTGTATTTCAGCTGTATGGGCGTTGTTCTTGATGACCCCGGCATCTTCGGCGGCTTTAGCCGTAGCTTTAACCTTAGATCCAATTTCCGCAGCGGCTGCAGCCATTGGAACAACAGCTCAATTCGTAGGCTTTACAGCTATGTCATATAGACAAAATACTATTGGTGCTAATATTGCTCAATTTGTTGTAACACCGAAACTTCAATTTGCTAACTTGATTATCAATCCATGGCAATTATTGCCTCCAATGGTAGCTGCAATCGTTTGTGCTCCATTAGCGACTGTTATTTCGGGGCTGCGTGCTTCTTATACTGTTGGTGGTTTAGGTATGAACTCTTTTATTGCTCCAATCTACTTCTGGGGACAAGGTAGTGGTCAATTTATTGCCTATATGTTATGGGGAGTGGTTGCTCCAGCGGTAATTTCTGTAGCATTATTCCAAGTAATGAAAAAAGCGGGGATGGTACGTGATAACGAATTGAAGTTGAATATCATCTAAAATCCTTTGTAAATAATCTGTAAAAGTGAGTTGAATGACTCGCTTTTTTTATTTTGCTTGTGGTAAACTAATTTTTGAAAGTGACTGGGCAAAGTGCCTGGCGATCTGGTGATAGTTTTTGTAAATAAAAATATTAAATCCATACAGGATTGAAAGGAAGTAATTTTATTAGTGTCACTCTTACAAAACTTATATAGCCCTTTTTTTGATGTAGAAAATTGGCGCACTGTAATTACCTCAGGTCAAGATTGGTTAATTATCTTGTCTTTGGTGCTAATTGAATGTCTCTTATCCGTGGATAATGCGATTGTTTTAGCAGCCCAAACACAAAAACTACCTACCAAAGCGGAACAAGAAAAATCTTTGTTCTACGGTATCTGGGGAGCCTACATTTTCCGTTTCCTTTTAATTGGGGTAGGTGTTTACCTTATCAATTTCTGGGAAATTAAGGTATTGGGAGCGGGATATCTAATGTATCTTTCCATTAACCACTTTTATCATATGTTACGTCCTGCGCATAAACAGAAGCAAAAGAAAGAAAAAAAGCGAATTTTACCGCTCTTTTGGTCGGTTGTCGTGTCGATTGAAATGATGGACATCGTCTTTTCAATCGATTCTGTCCTAGCTTCTTTAGCGATCTCACCAAATCCGGTAATTGTCTTAATTGGTGGTTTGATTGGGATTTTAGCGATGCGGGGAATTGCAGAAGTTATCATGAAATTAATGGACTTAGTACCTGAATTAGAAGTTACAGCTTACATTTTAATTGCTTTAATTGCTATTAAGCTCTTCTTAACGATTCCAATGATTGATATTGAAATTCCAGCTGCACTCTTTGGGGTAGTTGTCTTAGGGGCCTTAGCCTTGACGGTCTTTGTTCACCACTTCCGCCAACGAAAGTAGGTCAGGATGTTATTGGATAGATTACAATTTTTCTTAGGGTCGAGTTTAAAAGTTAAGCAATTGTCTCCTCGAGCTGCCGAAACGGTATGGCAGTTACAAAGCCAAGACCATACTTACCATCAAACCTTCCAAGCTAAGGTGCCGACGCTTGCGGAAATTGCTGCGGAAATGACCTTGTTGCCGGAGGGCGCTAGGCAGGCGCAAAAGTTTTATCTTGGTTTTTATCAAGATGGAAATTTAGTGGCGGTGATGGATTTGGTCCTTAACTATCCGCAAGTTAATCAAGTGTGGTTGGGACTTTTAATGGTTGCAAAAAAACAACAAGGGCATGGCTGGGGGCAAAAACTCATGCTTGCTTTGTTTTCGACTTTGAAACGAGAAGGTTATCAAGTTCTACAACTCGCTAATGCACAGAGTCTGGACCAAGCCCAATCCTTCTTTAGGAAGATTGGTTTTACTAAGGGGGCCGAGTTTGTAGCTCCCACGAAATTAGGCCATGAGATTATGGTAGACCTTTTAATTAAAGAACTTTAAACAAAAAGCACGATTTCATCAATCGTGCTTTTTTGTTATTTAGTGTTCGGCTCGCCATTCAGCTTTAAATTCATCTAAGAAGTCTAGCATTACGTTTTGCCGGTGAGTGGCAATATCTTTAGCTGCGGACGTATTAAGTTGATCTTTAATTTTAAGCAACTTTTCATAGAAATGATTAATAATGGTTTCGTCGGCTAAATTACGGTAATCTTCGTAGGAAAGATTTTCTCGTGGTGGTTGCTTGGGGTCATAAATGGTTTCACCATGGCGTCCTCCATAGTAAATAGCACGAGTGATTCCAATTGCTCCAATGGCGTCGAGCCAATCAGCATCTTGGACAATTTGGCCGGATAAACTGAGCTTAACTTCTCGGTCAGTCAATGTTTTAGCAAAAGACATATTGTCGATAGTATAAAGTAAATCATCAACTATAGTGGCTTCTAAGTCTAAGCCTCGTAGAAAGTCACGTACTTCAATCAGCGCTTCTTTAGAATTAGCAACAATTTTTTCATCAATGACATCGTGAAGGTAGGCAGCAGCTTGGACTTGGAAGAGATCAGCGCCCTCTTTTTGCGCAAGATATTTAGCAGTTCGAGCAACTCTTTCTAGGTGATCGAAAGCATGGCCACTTTTATCGGCTCCTAATTTTTGGCGAGCAAAGTCGCGAATTAAAGTTAAATTACTCATGGCATTTACCAAATATTAACCCGGTCTTTAGGATCTAGCCACATACCATCTCCCTCATGGACATCAAAGGTAGTGTAGAAATCGTCTAAATTTTTGGGTTGCATATTAGCTCGGAGGACATGTGGTCCGTGAACATCGATAGATAAGAGGAGTTTTTGTCTTTCAAGAGAAGATTTCATTCCCCAGATACGAGCCCAGTTTTCGAAGAATTCTTTGAGGTTAGCCCCATCTTCGCCTTTAGCAGCTTCTAAGGCGCAAGACAGACCACCGGCATCGGCAATATTTTCAGAAACAACGAGTTTACCATTAACCTTGCCGACTTCGGTTTCTAGACCATCGAACTGTTTAATCATAGCCTGAGCTAACTCTTGGAAGTGGGCGAGGTCTTCTTTAGTCCACCAGTTGTTAAGATTTCCGAATTCATCGAATTGTGCTCCGTTATTATCAAAGGCATGTGAAATTTCGTGCGCAATGACAGCTCCAATGCCACCATAATTAGCGGAACTTGATTGTTTGAGGCTGTAGAAAGGTGCTTGTAAAATGGCCGCTGGAAAGACAATCACATTAAAAGAAGGATTGTAGTAAGCGTTGACCATATGGGCAGGCATGCCCCAACGTGTACGGTCGACCTCTTTGCCGAAACGTTGGAAGTGTTCAGTAAGGGCGATTTTGGTAAAATTAAGATCGTTTTCTAAGAGGCTTAGATTTTCGTTGACCACAAATTTGGTATAAAGTGGGTGGAGTTTTTCTGGATAACCAACATTAATGCCTAAAGTGCTGAGCTTAACCACGGCTTTTTGCTTAGTAGCAGGGCTGAGCCAGTCATTTGCTAAGAGGCGTTTTTTGTAGACACTAATCATTTTTTCAACCATGTGGTGAACGTCAGCTTTGGCTTCGGGTCCAAAGTACTTATGGGCATAATAAAGTCCAACTACTTGGTCAAATTGATTGCTTGCTAGGTAGTAAGCAGCTTTTTGGGGGTTCATGGCTTCCTTAGAACCGGAAAGGGCACGGGAGTAAAGGCCTGCGGTTACGCGGGCTTGATCAGTTAAATAAGGACTAACTGCCAATAAGCTCTTGATTTCAAGCCATGCCTTGAAGTTAGCAAAGTTTTCCGGCGTCAAAAGTTCATCGAGATGTTGGTAATATTCTGGTTCAGTAACAATTACTTTCTTAGGTAAAGATCCTAGGAGCTTTTCGATTATGGCTTTAAAATCTAAAACTTGGGAGAACTCAGCAAAATCTGTTAAAGAATAAGGATTATAAGCTTTCGTGTAATCAGCTCTTTGGGTACTATCTTTTTGGTGTGGTGCTAATTGCCGGTCAAAGTCAAGGGCCTTTTTTAGTAAGTCTTGTCCAGCTTGGGCGTCATATTCTGCTAAATCTAAAAGTTTAGTGACCATCTGGCGATAAACTTCTAAAAGGGCCTCAGCTTGTTCGTGATTGGCTTGATAATAAGTCTTATCTGGTAAAATTAAGGGCGCAACATCTGCATAGAGGGCATAGTTCTGGGTATTCTTCATATCAGGGTCAAGGCTTAAAGGAATAATCGAGGTATAGCCACTTAGGATTAAATCAGGTAACTTATCCTGGTAATCAGTCCAATCTTTGAGGTTGCGAACCTTATCTAAAAAAGCTTGGGCAGGTTTAAAACCATCGGCTTCGCGCTTGTCAAAGTTATTAGCTAAGCGATAATATTTCATGAATTGGGCGAAGTAAGGATCGGTAGTTGTTTGCTTTCCTAGGTCAAAATCTGCGAAGTCGTTCATTAAAATTTTTTCAATTTGGTCGGCTAAATCGGCAAATCCCCCGGTTGATGACTTATCAGCGGGAATTTGGGCAGTTTTTAACCAAGCCCCATTCACGGCTAAATAAAGATCATCTTTTTCTAAAGCTTCATTGACTGGAAATTTTGGCATCAAATCATCCTTTCTAAATGTAAGTATGGCCTCATTATACCACCAACCAAATAAAAATCGGGAATTAAAGGTTTTATGAAAGCCTAAAAGGTTATAGAATATGTTATAATTTTAACGCTGAGAAAAAATTTAAGGTGGTGAATGAATTGCGTTACACAGCTAAGAATGTGCAAGCCGCAATTGCTCGTGGATTAGAAGATTTAAAAGTTAAACGACAAGAAGTAAAAGTTGAAGTAATTCAAAGTGAAAGCAGCGGCTTTTTAGGCCTTTTTAAAAAAGAAGCGGTAGTTGAATTAAATCTACTTGAGCCCACATCGAATGGGGATAATACTCGAACAGAAGAGATAACTACAACTATAGAAAATGAAACATCTGAACTTCATGTTTCAGAGACTCTTCCCCCCACTATGGAGGAGATTCGTCTTTCAAAACGGAAACAAAGGGAGGCACAACTCCAAGATGCCTTATTATTAGTGGGAGATTACCTCGCTGAAGTAACTCAAAAGATGGGCATTAAGACTGAAATTGACTTAGAGGTTAGTCGTAGTGAAGCCAAGTATACTTTTCGTACTAATCAAGCGGGACTTTTAATCGGTAAACGAGGAAAAATTTTAAATGCTCTTCAAGCTCTTGCTCAAGATTACTTAGAACAAGAAGTCCGTACTCATTTGCGGATCATGTTAAATGTAGGAGATTACCGGCAACATCGTCAAGAAACTTTGACCTACCTAGCTCAAAATACAGCCCATGAGGTTTTATACCGAAATCAAGCTATAAGTTTGGATCCGATGCCTGCTTTTGAGAGAAAAATAATTCATGCTGCTTTAGCTAAAAACCAGGAAGTAAAAACCAATTCTCATGGAAAAGAACCACATCGTTACGTAACAATTGCGCCATGTAAAGAATAATATTATCAAGATACCGGGAGCCATTGGCGTTCCCGGTATTTTAGTGTAGTGTTTATGCAAAACGAAGTCTAAATAAAAAAATATTGCAGAAACTATATTATATGTCGTATAATATAATTGAAGATATGATAAGGAGGTAAAATGAAAATGAAGATTCAAGTAAGTGCAGACCTGCTCGATGGGATGGTTTTAGCGCTATTAGACCGCCAAGATTATTATGGCTATGCTCTAACACAAGATATGCAAAAAGCTATTTCAGTTTCGGAATCTACGATGTATCCCGTTTTACGACGCCTTAAGAAAAATGAATTTTTAACCACATATGATCAGCCTTACGAGGGACGTAACCGTCGTTATTACCAAATTACTCCAGCTGGTCAAGAGCATTTAGCTGATATTATTGATATGTGGGATCAATTTAAAGAAAGTTTAGATCAAGTGTTTAAGGGGGGGCAAGTACAATGATGATGGGAAAAGCACGTTATTTAGTGGAGTTAGAAAAGTGTTTAGTCAGCTTAAATTCTGAAGAGCGTGATGATGTACTTGAATATTATAGTGAGTTAATTGCTGATGCTGGTTTAACTGATGAAGCAGAAATAAGCGCGCGCTTCGGTGAGCCACAGATTTTAGCTGAAAAAATTATGACAGACTATGATGTAAATAATCCCTCAAAGACTTCAACTCGCTCAGAAATCACTACTAAAATTGGTAAACATCGTTTATTAAAATGGACATTAATCGTCTTAGCTATTATAGTTTGTTCACCGGCAATTGTTGGTATTATTGGTGGGGGAGTAGGGCTTTTCTTTGGGGTAACAATCGCTATTTTAGGTATTTTATTAGCGTTGATAATTGCTGTTGTAGTAACTTTTTATATTGGTGTAAGTCTTTTGTTTAGTCAAACAGCAGTAGGAACTTTTTACTTAGGTCTAGCTTTCTTGTGTTTAGGATTTTTCATTCTTGCTAGTTATGGCTTGAAGTGGTTAGTCAGCTTATTAAGTCGAGGTTGGCGTCGTTTCCGTCGCAAACGTTATTTGCGACAACAAGCTCAGAAAGTGAAGGGGGGCAAGTAAGATGAAAAAGTCAGTAGTTGCTGCTTTAGGCCTATTAGTAATTGGCACATGTTTACTTGTGAACGGCTTGGTTTCAGGGGGAAATAAGCCCGTAGAAGTAACTAATTACAAAGTAAAGGTGCGAGAAAATAATCAAAAATCAGGTCAGCGTATTTTAACACAAAAAGAGTTTCAAAAACTAGAGATAAATGTAGATGCTAGGATCCAAATTAAACAAGGAAATCAGTATAAAATAGAAAGTTATGGCTTTGCTAAGGGAGATCTTACTCACCAAGTCGACAATGGTACATTGCAGATTAATCAAAATAAAAAAGACCTCTTTAGTCATTGGCTAGTAGACATTAATCATGGAATTACGAGTGATTACGCACATGATATAGATGATAAACAAGTAACTGTGACGGTTCCCAAAAATGTAAAATTGGATAGTTTAAAGATTGGTTACATTGGTTACAGCGAAAAATTAAGTATTCAAGAAATTAGTAGCCGAAAAGTTGCTTTACGTAGTGGCTCTGTCGAGTTAGATAAAGTTAATTTTGAACAAGGAAAAATTAGGACTACAGTGGGGAATTTAGATATTCATAATTCTAATTTAAACCAAGTAGACTTGGAAGTACTTGATAGTGATTTAGATTTGTATCAGACAAAATTAGCTGACAGTAAAATTAATATAAGTGATGGTGACATGTTAGTTAAGGATTGTGATTTGAAAAATATGGATGTCAAGTTGAATGATGGTGATGCGACGTTGAGTCGGGTAAAAGTCACTGCTGGTCACTTAACCACGAGTGATGGTGATGTAATGGCAGATAATTTACACGTAACTGGTGTCTACCGAATACACAGTATAGATGGAGATTTAACCAGTCGCCAGACTAAAGCCGATGGTTATCAAGCGCGCAGTATAGATGGTGATGTTTTCTTATTTGGAAAACCTAGTTCAAGTAAACAAGTCCAAAATGTTCAAGCAGCTAATCGACTTGAATTAGTTGCTGATTCAGGCGATATTCATGTCAATTAAAATTAAGGAGGAAAAAACTATGGCTAAAAAGAAATTGATGAAGTCTAATGATCGCATTGTTTCCGGGGTATTTGGTGGGATTGCCGAGTACTTTGGCTGGGAAAAAACCTTAACTCGTTTAGTGGGGGCGGTACTAATAATTTTTCCAGGGAATGTTTTTTTAGGAATTTTACTTTATGTAGTTGCTGCCATGGTTATGCCTGATAAGGCAGGTTACGATGACAATCGTGAAGAAGACGAAACGATTATTGAAGGTGAATTTAAACCTAAAGGTAAGTAAATAATATGGTAATGAGAATCCTGGCAAGAGGATTCTTTTTTGCTTAGATTTGAATAAATATTCTTGTATTTTATAGCTATCTCCCGTAAAATTACTATTTGTATCAAGTAATTTAGATTTAGGAAGTTTAGAAAATGAATAATAATCAAGAAAAGGGCATTAGTAAATTGGGCTTGATTGCTCTAATTATTTCTTCTTCGATTGGTGCTGGAGCCTTTGGAATTACCAGTGATTTGGCGCGTGTCGCTAGTGGAGGTCCAGCTCTGATTGCTTGGGGGATTGTCGGTTTAGGTGTTTTCTTTTTTGTGATGTCATTGTTAAATTTATCGCGAAAGCGGGATGATTTGAATGCCGGACTTTTTGTTTTTGCCCAAGCTGGTTTTGGACGTTTAGCAGGTTTTATCAGTGGTTGGAGCTATTGGTTAGCTGCTGGAATTGGTAATATTGCTTTGGCCACCATGATGATGAGTGCTTTAGGAAAATTTTTTCCACTTTTCGGTAATGGTCAAAATGTTGCTTCGGTTCTGGGAGCGATAGTTTGCATTTGGTTACTAACTGTATTAGTTAACCGAGGGGTAGAAAGTGCCTCTCTGATTAATACAGTGGTCATGATTTGTAAGTTAATTCCGTTATTCGTCTTTGTGGTAGCAATGGTTTTGGCTTTCAAATTGGAGATGTTTCACCAAAATTTTTGGCTAAAGGTGACTACGAATCTAAAAACTCAAGAAGGTAGTCTATTTGATCAGGTACGTGGGAGTATTATGGTTATGATGTGGCTTTTTGTTGGGGTGGAAGGAGCCACTGTTTTAGCTAATCGAGCTAAACGCCGGAATGACGCTTATCAGGCTACTTACCTTGGCCTGTTGGCATTGTTGGTAATTTACATGTTAGTTTCAATCTTGCCTTACGGAGTACTTAGTCAAGCACAGCTAGCTCAAGGAGGGCAGCCTGCCTTAGCGGACGTGTTGCAAGCTGTTGTTGGTAAATGGGGGGCTAATCTTATCAATTTAGGCTTGATCATTTCGGTTGGTGGAGCGTGGTTATCTTGGACCTTATTACCTGCAGAAGTGGCCACGTTAATGACACAAAATCGCTTGTTACCTCAATATTGGGGTAAACTTAATAATTACGCAGCGCCAACCTTTTCTTTGGTAATTGCAGGGATTATGCAGACAGTATTTGTCTTATCTATGTTATTTACCAGTCAGGCTTACACCTTTGCTTACACCTTGTGTACGTCAGCTTATATGCTATGTTATCTTTTGGTTACGTTATACCAGGTGAAGTACTCATGGCAAAATCGCGAGTGGGGCCAAACGGTGATTGGAGTTGGGGCCAGTATTTTTCAATTAACGGCCATTTTACTGGCTGGTCTCCAAGAGTTATGGTTGATTACCATTGCTTTTATACCTGGTTTTTATTTCTTTGACCAGGTTTGTCGGCAAGAAAATCGTTCTTTAACCAAATTGGAAAAAGGTTGGATGGCGATAATATCTTGTTTGGCTTTGATTGCTTTAATTGGTCTTTGCGTGGGGATAATTACTATCTAAATTAAAAGCCTTTCCTCAATGTAAAACCGCTAGAAATCATCATGTAATAAGTGCTGTTGATGGTTTCTAGCGGTTTTATTATGCTATTTTTAGTTATTTAGCTATCACTATCAGTTGTACTTGAAGAATTTTCTTCAGACATAGTTATTTGTGCGTTGCTTGGAGTGGTGATTACCAAAGAATCAGTGTTAATTACTTTGTTATCAAGTTCACTTTCCTTAGTACGTAAGAAGAACTTCATAAAACCGTTACTCTCAGGACTGATGGTGAGTTGATTACTTGGAAGTAAAGTTAAGATTAAGAGGGCAATACTGATGAGATGGTTAATCAATGCTATGCCCAAAATGCCGACCGAGTATAGGGGTGAGTTAAAATCGGTGTCGAAATTATCGAAAACATTGACAATTTCGACAAAAATTGAAATATTTAGAATAATTTGTGCGCCTAAAAATACCAAGAAACCACGCCCCCGTAGGCCAACATCGCGGTAGCGCCGAATTGTTAGTGCCAAAGAGGGTAAAAATAAAACTAGCCAAGTTAAAAGTATAACTGCGAGAAAAACCATTATTGCTATATCAGTTTCGTAATCGTCATTTATTGAATCGCTTATAGCTACTTGACTGAAAATAATTACGATAAAAACCAAACCCGATAAGAAAAAAGTTAATTGCATCCACCAGTAACCTGCTCGTGTTGTTCGACCTTGGAAATCGACGTAACCTTTCCAGTAATCAATAAAAGCTTGTTTGAAGGAAACTTTTTCAGTTTTGTTATTAGTTTTCATAATGAGCTTCACCCTCATCGCTGACGCTAATTTTTAAGAAGATAATGGCTAAAAGACAAAATGTTGCGGGAATGATTAAGAAAAGCATGAAAATCAGTGGTGAAGCAAATGCGATGATGCTGAGGACTAAACCCACATTGTTTTTGAAAAAGTGCTTAAAGACAAGGTAACTTGCAAGCACAATCCCGACAACCGACACCATACTGAGTAAAGACCAGTAGAAAATCCCAGAGAGGGTGTCCAAATCACTGGAGAAAAGTGGTGCATGGTTGGTAATTTTAGCCGCAAAGTTGTAGAACCCTAATAAATAGATAACTAATTGGAATGTAGTTAAAGCATACATCCAGTTAAGAATTTTTTCTTTCATAATTTTTTCCTCCTGTATTCATATTCTAACCTATCTTTTCTATGACAACAAGCTTAGATAGTAAGCACACAAAAAGACGCCCCGTAAGGCGCCTTAGAGAAATTATTTAACAACTTTTGTAATTTCATCAACTAAGGTTAAGCCGGTAACTTCTTTAACCACATCAGCTAGAGGTTGTTCCTTGAGCATGGCTTGAAGCTTTTGACTTTCTTCGTCTTCTGGTTGGTCGAATTTGAAAATCATCCCAACTGTTTCGAGTAAGGCTTGGTAGGAAAGGCCTAGACCCTTAGCTTCACGAATAGGACGAATGAAGCGTTCGTTGTAACCTAATTTCCGAATTGGTGTCCGACCAACGCGAGCGATGTCATCGGAGATGTAGGCGTTTTGGAAACGAGAAATAATCTTAGCTTGGTAAGCTTCGTGTTCTGCTCGGTCAAAGCCCCACTTAGCGATTAACAAGTCACCTGTTTCCTTTAAGACCCGCTTTAATTGGTTAAGCACTTTTTCGTCTTGAATAGCTTCGTCAATAGTCTTGTAACCTAAAGTTTGACCCGTGTAAGCGACGGTAGCGTGTCCAGTGTTAACTGAGAAAAGTTTACGTTCAATGAATGGTTCCAAGTCGCTAGCGTAGTGTACGCCTTCTAATTTAAGGTCTGGATTAGCCATTTGACTTTCATCAACAACCCATTCTTTGAATGGTTCCACGGAAACAAAGAGGGGGTCATCATGTTTTTGTAAAGGTACGATACGGTCAACAGCTGCGTTAGGGAAACCGATGTATTGATCAGCAAAGTCTTTAGCTTCACCTTCCAAGTGCTTGTAAACTTCTTCTTTAAGGTGTTGACTACCACCAATCATGTTTTCGCAGGCAATTACATCAAGCGTTTGAGTTTTACCTGCAGCTTGACGCAACTTGATACCATCTGCGATTAATGGGGCAATGAATTGTAAAATTTTAGGACCGATAGCAGTTGTTACTAAGTCAGTATCTTTGATAGCTTGGGCGACCTTTTCAGGGTCCTTGCCATTGTTAATTCCGTCAACATTAGCAACATGAATTTTTTCTTGGCCATCGGCAGCTAATTCAATTGTGTATTCACCGCGTTGATTTAATGCATCGATGATTGTTTCATTAACATCAACAAAGTCGATTGCAAAGTCATTTGCGGCTAGGGTTTCTCCAATAAAACCACGACCAATGTTACCTGCACCAAAGTGAACTGCTTTTCTCATGTTTATTCAACCTCTTTCAATAAGTTAATAATTTCTTCTTCTGATTGGGCATCAGCCAATTTTGCCACATTATTAATATCACTACAGAAAAGGGCAATTTGGGAGAGAATGCTCAAGTGTTCATTGTTCAAACCAGCGATACCAAAGACTACCGTTACCACACTAGCTTCATCGGAGTCGTCAGCGCTAAAGTCCACCCCCATTGGAACTTGGACAATAGAAATTCCGGTTTTTTTGATAAACTTTTTTCCTTCATCGGTACCGTGAGGAATAGCGACAAAGTTCCCCATGTAAGTGGAAACGTCGGAATTGCGGGCAATCATGGAGTCAATGTACTCAGGTTCCACGCAACCAGCATCAACTAAGAGCTGACCAGCCATGCGAATAGCTTGGGTTTTAGTGGCTGCTTGGGCATTTAACGTAATCATATCTTTTTGTAATTCCATTTCATTTCACCGCTTTCCTAGTTTAATTTGTCAACCAAAGCTGGGTATTGGTCAGAAGTTAATAAATTGTCAACGACTAAGACTTGTAAATTAGTGTAGCGTAAACGCAAGTTCTTAGCAGCTTCTGGTGTGGCCACAACTAAGTAACTAGCATCGTCTTGGATATCGTCAATAGCAGTGGCGGTAACTTTGGTAGTTTTTTGTGCTTTATGCATTAAAGCTTGTAGTGAAGCAACGGCCATGGTAGCTGTTCCGACGTGTTGGTCGTGACGAACATAAGTTACTTCTTTAACTTTACTTACATCGATATTATCAACATTGTCAGTTGAATTTTGGTTCTTTGGTTGTTCTTCAGTAGCTGATTGACTATCAATTTGAGTTAAGGCCTTCAAGTTAGCCACAATTTCATCATAACGTGGACTAGATAAGAAGTTATCGACGGCAACGTGCATAGCACTTGGCGTCCGTTCAGCAGCCCGTTCAGCTAATTCTTCTTGAGTAATGACTAAAAGGCCTTGTTCGTCTTGCAATTTGTTAACGGCTGTATTTGTGACAGATATATTTTCAATGCCGGCCTTTTTAACTTTATCGCGTAAGAGAGAAGCCCCCATTGCAGAAGATCCCATCCCAGCGTCGCAAGCGAAAATAATCTTTTTAACATCACGGTAGCTTTCTACGGAAGTTTGGGCTGCTTGAGCTGACATAACGCTTTGACCTTTAGATTCAGCTTTCATTTCTTGCATTTGGGCTTGCTTTTCAGCGAAAGAGTCGTCGTCTTCAGACTTATCGGCTTTCAAAATAATAGCAGCGATTGCAAAAGAAACTACAGCTGCAACTAAAACCCCAGCGATAACACCAAAGTAAGCACCTTTGGCGGTCATCAAAAGAATAGCAATGATAGAACCAGGTGAAGCAGCAGCTTTAAGACCACCACCTAATAATTGGAAGGTGAAAGTTCCACTGACCCCACCAGCAATGGCAGCTAAGATCAAGGCTGGTTTCATCAAAACGTATGGGAAGTAAATTTCGTGAATCCCACCGAAGAATTGGATAATGGCTGCCCCAGGAGCAGAAGCCTTGGATGAACCTTTACCAAAGAACATGTAAGCTAATAAAATCCCTAAACCAGGACCAGGGTTAGATTCGAGTAAGAATAAAACAGACTTGCCAGCAGTGGCAGCTTGTTGTACCCCTAAAGGAACTAAAATCCCGTTCCCAATAGCATTGTTCAAGAATAAAATCTTGGCTGGTTCGATGAAGATATTAGCTAAAGGTAACATGTGAATGGAGATAATCCAGTCAACCCCTTTAGCCATGAAGTTACTTCCGGCGGTAACCAATGGGTTAACGATGTAAGTTCCTAAGATGGCTAGTAACATCCCAATAATTCCGGCGGAGAAATTGTTGTAAATCATTTCGAAACCGGAACGAATCTTTTCTTGGAAGAGTTGGTCGAATTTCTTCATACACCAACCACCAAGAGGTCCCATAATCATAGCTCCTAAGAACATTGGAATGTCGGCTCCGACAATAACCCCCATCACAGCAATGGCCCCGACAACGGCCCCACGTTCTTCGTAGACTAACCGGCCCCCGCAGTAGGCAATTAATAATGGCAATAGGTAATTAAGCATAGGGGTGATTAATTCGGCAATTTTCGCAACAGGTATCCAGCCGCTCTTCATGAATAAGGCAGTGATTAACCCCCAGGCGATAATCGCTGCGATGTTTGGCATAACCATACTAGAAAGGTTAGTACCAAGCTTTTGAATCTTCGCTTTAAATGAAGATTTTGACTTTGTGTTATCCATCGTCTTTTTCCTCCTTTTATTATCTACAAGTATATGTTAGCGCATTCATTAAACGGTTACAATAAAATGAAAATGGCACTTTGGCACAGTAAATTGTGCCAAAATAAAAAAACTAGGATAAAATCCTAGCTTTGGTGATCTTTAATAATTTTTTGCGAGTATTCAATGAACCTTTGAGCTAAATTGTCTTGAATTTCATGAAGGTTCCCCTGTTCAAAAAGACGTAAATTATCTTGGTTAAGAATAATGTTACTAGAAATTAAGGACATAAGTTTACTTTGATTTTCATCCATGTCGGTGGGACCTAGCATTAATAGGAAACGACTGACCTGAGTTGATTCTTGGTCCATGGTTATCATGGTGAGAGGTTCTTTAAGATCAAAGATACTGAAATAACAGTGTCTAATGTGAGGATTACTGGTGTGCAGTAGAGCAATCCGAGAATTAGGAAGGGCAATTGGCGCCAATTGACTACGCTTAAAGAGGGCCTGTCCAATCTCATCTACTTGAGTCGTAATAAGTGTAGGAATTTGTTGGCTAATTAAGGCAATGCTAGCTTTTAAATCGAGATCCTGGTTGTTGAGCTGACTCAAGCTAGTCAAAGCTAAGAGATCCTTGGCTCGGTCGAAGAAATTGGTTTCTTTAGCAAGAAGTTCAAAAGCGGTGTGTTGCACAATAGGAGTAATCTCGGCTTTTTTTTGCGGTTGTAACTCTGCCAGAGCCGAGCGAATCATTTGTCTTTCTTGGCGAGTAATCAAAGGGCTAACCAAGAGATATTCGTGCTTAAAACCTGGTAATTTAAGGGTCGAGAGAATAATATCATACTCATCTAGGTTAGTCGTAGCTAGATTTGAAACCCTTAGGGGGGTAATCTTTTTAAATTCACCAAATTCTTTTTCTAATTGACTTATGAGCATGGCTGACGCACTAATACCATTTTCACAAATGACCAGGGCACTGAGACTATTTTGGTTCAAGCGTTGAAATTCATTAGCAAAATATAGGAGTAGGAGCTGAAATTCAGGTTGTGAAAGCTGGATTTGTCCAAAATGTTTCTGCCAGGCAAATTGAATGGCAGAGAAAAGTTTCGGGTAGTCAGTTTCAAGTGCCGTTAAGGTTTCGATATTAGCGTTGGGGAGTTGTTGGATATTCTTCTGGCTAATATTGAAGATATGTTTGGTCAAACGTCGCAAAAAACTAGGGCTATTTTGAAAGTCACGTCCAAACCTTTCCGAAACTTCTCGGATAAAACTTTGCACTTGAACGGTAATAGTAAAAGATTGATCACGATCCAGACTGAATTGCAAAGGAATATAATCTGTGGCCTGGATTTGTTGGGCCAAGAAAATAATGTCTTGGAAGGTGATGTTAGCCTGGTATTTAGCAGGTAAAGTCTTAACAATTTCCGCAACTTTGGCTTGGTAGGCGAGAACATGGTTATCGGCAGGTTGTGCCTTGAGATGATGACCGCGCCCCCCGCAAGAAATGGCTAAACTAAATAAAATGATGAGTTGAATCATTTGTTGGTCTGAATTAAGGGCTACGGAATCAAGGATAGGTTTTAGTGCGTGTCGGCAGAGGAGAAGTAAATTTTTATCTAATAAACTTAAAAAGAAGTTATCACTAGTTGTTTGGTTAGAATCTAGATACTTCATAAACGTGTATTCATTGATTTCCGAAAGCAAGATTCCGCAAAGCAAAAGTCGCTTTTGGCTTTCATCGCCTTGAACTTGAATACCGTACCCTTTTTTACGAATTAAGGTTAATTCATAATTAGCTAATTGCTTTTCAACCTCATCTAAAGTACGTTGCACGGAACCTTCGCTAATTTGCAGTTCGAGGGCGATACTGGCAATTTTTAACGGTTCGTCCCTTTGTAGTAAAATTGCTCCGATAGCATTATGCCGTTGACTGCTAGTGATGGTTGGCTTGGTAGTGGATTGTAATTGAGCTTGTAATTTAGTCAAGGAAGTTGGGTCACCAGTAATTTGATAGTGGCGGTGTTTATTTTCCAGGCTAAGGCCTTGGTTTTGTAAGAAAAATTTTAAATCCGCCAATTCACGATAAAGGGTCCGTCGACTGATATCGGTTAACTTTTCTAAATCATGTGAGCCAATACCGTTGGTAGCTGTCATAATAGCGTGTAAAATTTCTTGTTGTCTTTGGGTTAACAAAACCATAGCTAAAAGCTCCTTTCTTATTCACTAATATTATACCAAGAAAGCGATTAAATAACAGAAAATGACGGAAAAATTTGGTGAATAAAATCACAAAAATAATATTTTTTGTAAACGGAAACATCATTCTGGGAAGGGTACTTTTGAACTGAATAACATTCACATATATAAATCTTCTTAAATTTCATTGAACTTTTTTCACAAAAAGAGGTTGATTTTTTTGAAAAAGGGGCTTATTATCATAAGTGAAGAAAATCACAAGTGAGTTTCAAGAAAGTAAATCTCTGTTTGGTAATAATTTTAGGAGGAAACCCTGATGGTTAAAGAAGAAAGCAAGAACACTGAATTAACAGCACAAGAACAAGCACAAGCCTACACAGGTCAATTGGTTGATAAAGCATTGGTGGCTGAAGAAACTTTTGCAACTTTTTCACAAGAACAAGTTGATAAAATTGTTGCAGCTATGGCCCTAGCTGGTTCGGAAGCAGCTTTGGAATTAGCTCACGAAGCCGTTGATGAAACAGGCCGTGGAGTTGTGGAAGATAAAGATACTAAGAACCGTTTTGCGACTGAAAATATCTACAACCTAATTAAAGACCAAAAGACTGTGGGAATTATTGGTGAGGATAAAGTTAATGGCCAAGTAAAAATTGCGGCACCTTTAGGGGTTTTGGCAGGGATTGTGCCAACAACGAACCCAACTTCAACCACGATGTTTAAAATTTTGGTAGCCTTAAAGGCTCGTAATGCGATTGTCTTCTCCTTCCACCCTAAGGCTACTAAGTGTTCTGCGCATGCTGCACAAATTTTATATGATGCAGCAATTAAGGCCGGGGCACCAGAAAATATTATTCAATGGATTGATAAGCCATCGCTTGAAAATACTAGCGCCTTGATTCAAAATCCTAAGATTGCTGCAATTTTAGCGACTGGTGGTCCTGGCATGGTAAATGCGGCCTTGAAGTCTGGGAATCCATCTATGGGGGTTGGAGCCGGTAATGGGGCCGTCTATGTGGATCACACCGCTTACCTTGACCGTGCGGTTGAAGACCTCTTATTATCCAAGCGTTTTGACAATGGGATGATTTGTGCAACTGAAAACTCTGCAGTGGTTGAAGCGCCAATCTACGATGAATGGTTAGCTAAAATGCAAGCGAAAGGTGCTTACTTAGTACCAAAAGCTGATTACCAAAAATTAGCTGATTTTGTCTTCAATGATAAGCATGGCGTTAATGGCCCGGTAGCCGGGATGTCTGCTAGTTGGATTTGCCAACATGCTGGTGTCGAATTACCAGCCGGGAAAGATGTTTTATTATTTGAATTAGACCCTAAAAATATTGGTGAAAAGTTATCTTCTGAAAAGTTGTCTCCGCTCTTGTCAGTTTATAAAGCAAAGGATCGTCAAGATGGAATTAAGATTGTGTCTGCCTTGCTAGCTTACCAAGGTGCCGGTCACAATGCTGCTATTCAAATTGGTTCTCAAGTTGATCCATTTATCAGTGAATTTGGTGATAAAGTTAAAGCGGCGCGGGTCTTAGTAAACCAACCAGACTCCATCGGGGGGATTGGTGATATTTACACTGATGCTTTGAAAGCTAGTTTGACTTTAGGAACTGGTTCATGGGGCAAGAACTCCTTGTCACACAACCTATCAACGGAGGATTTGATGAACGTGAAAACAGTTGCCAAGCGGCGTAACCGCCCACAATGGGTACGTTTGCCAGAAAAAATTTACTACGAAAAGAATGCGATTACTTACTTGCAAGATGAAACTGAAGATATTAACCGTGCTTTAATTGTTGCTGATCCTGGAATGGTTCAATTTGGTTTTGTCGACACTGTGACTGCTCAATTGGCGCTACGGGAAAATAAAGTTGTAACTTCCGTTTATGGTACAGTACGTCCTGACCCAACTTTAGGTCAATCAATTGAAATTGCACAACAAATGAAGCAATTTAAACCAGATACCGTAATTGCTTTAGGTGGGGGTTCTGCTCTCGATGCGGCTAAGATTGCGCGTTATATCTACGAATATTCTCTTGATCAAGCAGAAGGCTTCTTGGATTCATATGAAGAAGTAAGTGAACTCTTTACCCGCTTGCAACAAAAATTCATTGATATTAGAAAGCGGATTGTGAAGTTCCACCACGCAACTCAGACACGTCTCTTTGCAATTCCAACCACTTCTGGGACAGGATCTGAAGTGACACCATATGCCGTAATTACTGATGATAAGACTCATGTGAAGTACCCATTGACTGACTACGAATTAACACCACAAGTAGCTATTGTTGATCCTGAATTTGTGATGACTGTACCTAAGCGAACTGTTGCGCTTTCTGGTTTAGATACTTTATCTCACGCTTTAGAATCTTATGTTTCAGTGATGGCATCTGATTTAACTCGTCCATGGTCTTTACAAGCAATCAAGTTAGTCTTTGAAAACTTGGAAGCATCCTATAAGTATGACCCACAAAACCCTACTTTAGAAGGGGAACAAGCTCGCGAAAACATGCACTATGCTGCTACTTTAGGTGGGATGGCTTTTGCCAATGCTTTCTTAGGAATTAACCACTCCGTAGCTCACAAGTTAGGTGGGGAATTCGGCCTACCACATGGTTTGGCAATCTCAATTTCAATGCAACCTGTTATCCGCTTTAATGGGGTTGATGGACAAGTTAAGCGTTCGGTTTTCCCACGTTACGAAGTTTACCGGGCTCAAAAGGACTACGCCGACATTGCTCGTGCCCTAGGTTTAACAGGAAAGAACGACGCGGAATTAGTAGATGCGTTGTGCAAGAAGATCCAATCCTTAATGGAAGCTTTAGATGTGCAAACTAAGCTTTCTGAAAATGGGGTATCAAAGGCAGACTTCGATGGTGCTTTGGATAAGTTAGTGGACTTGGTTTACAATGATCAATGTACCCCAGCTAACCCACGGCAACCACGTTTGACTGAGATTCGTCAACTATTAATCGATCTATTCTAAATAGCTAAAATGGTGAGTAGTTCTCGTAAAAAGAGGGCACTCACAATTTTTTGTGCTTGGACTTAATTTTTAAAAATAGATATAGACCAATTTTAAATGAAGTTACTTGACATGGTATATTTAGGGGTGTATATTAGCGTTGTTATCGGATTTTGATTCGATAAGATTTAATAGACCAATTTTGAAAATGAAACAAAAACTTAAGAAAAAAGGATGGACAACATTATGTGTGGAATTGTTGGGGTAACTGGTCGCCAAGATGCGACGGAAATCTTATTACACGGCTTAGAAAAATTAGAATATCGTGGTTATGACTCAGCCGGAATCTTCGTCTCTGCTGAGGATGGTCAAAACTACTTAGTAAAAGAAAAAGGTCGGATTGCTGATTTACGCCAAGAAGTTGGTGATGATGTGCATGGTTCAACAGGGATTGGGCACACTCGTTGGGCGACTCATGGGGTACCAAGTCGTGATAACGCTCACCCTCACGTTTCTGAAGATGGTCGTTTTTACTTGGTTCACAATGGTGTGATTGGTAACTTTGCGCAATTGAAGGCTGAATACTTAGCTGATGTGAACTTCAAGTCAGAAACTGATACCGAAGTTATTGTACAATTAATCGCTCACTTCGCTAAGGAAGGGATGGACGCCAAGGCTGCCTTTAAGAAGGTATTATCTTTAGTCGACACTTCATCTTCCTATGCCTTCTTATTAATGGATAGTCAAGCTAAGGACCACACTTTATACGTGGCTAAGCGCAAGAGTCCACTTTTAATTGGGGTTGGTAAAGATTTTAACGTGGTATGTTCTGATGCGATGGCCATGTTAAATGTAACCCACGACTTCTTGGAAATCGCTGATGGTGAAGTCGTAACTATTACGCCAGCTTCAGTTGATATCGAAGATGCTGAAGGTAACAAGGTTGAACGTGCCCCATTCCATGTAGACACGGATGCTTCTGCCGCTGAAAAAGGTGCTTACGAATTTTACATGCTAAAAGAAATTGACGAACAACCTGCGGTTATGCGGACTTTGGAACAAAAGTACTTCGATGAAGCTGGTAACATTTTAATTGACCAGGATTTACGTGATGCCATCAACGCCGCTGACCGTCTCTACATTGTGGCGGCTGGGACTTCTTACCATGCTGGTTTAGTAGGTAAGGAACTTTTCGAAAAGATAGCCGGTGTGCCAACTGAAGTGCACGTAGCTTCTGAATTTGCTTACAATATGCCATTGTTGTCTGCAAAGCCATTCTTTATCTTCTTAACGCAAAGTGGGGAAACGGCCGACAGTCGTGAAGTATTGGTAAATGTTAACAAGTTAGGCTACCCAAGCTTGACCATTACGAACGTACCAAACTCTACCCTTTCACGGGAAGCTTCCTACACCTTACTCTTACATGCTGGTCCTGAAATTGCTGTGGCTTCAACTAAAGCCTACACAGGTCAAATTGCAGTTGAAGCAATCTTAGCTAAAGCCATGGGTCAAGATAAGGACTTAGAAGTAGCAAAGAACTTTGACTTGACAGGTGAATTGACCAAGGTTGCTAATGGGATGCAAGCTTTAGTTGATGAAAAGGGTCAAGTAGAAAAACTAGCTGCTGATGTTTTAGGCACAACTCGTAACGCCTTTTACATTGGTCGAGGAATCGACTATGATGTTGCTTTAGAAGCAGCCTTAAAACTGAAGGAAGTTTCTTATGTGCAAACAGAAGGTTTCGCATCTGGTGAATTAAAGCACGGTACGATTGCCTTGATTGAAAAAGGAACTCCTGTGATTGCGATTATCACAGATCCTAAGACAGCAGCTCATACCCGCTCTAATGTGCAAGAAGTGGTGGCTCGTGGAGCTAACGTCATCAGCATTGCAGCTGAAGGTTTAGCTACTGATAAGGATCAAATTGTCTTGCCAGAAGTACACCCATTATTGACGCCACTTGTTTCTGTGGTTTCAGGTCAATTATTAGCTTACTACACAAGTAAACAACGCGGTTATGATGTGGATAAGCCTCGTAATCTGGCTAAGAGTGTGACCGTTGAATAAAGAAGAATGAAACCGAAAGTATCCGCTCCGTTTGTGAGGGGGTACTTTTTTATGGTTTATTCTGGGGATTATCATTATCCGCTGGATTGTGGCTATAATGGTTGTGAAAATAATTCTGACCCTCAGCTAAGAAATTTACTGAAAAGTCTTGAAAAAATTGCAGTTTTTGTATAAAATTAATAAATGCATGGATTAAATAGAAGGGAGGCATAACAATGTCACAAAACACACACGTTGGTGTCGGTAACGACCGTCGCCCAGTTAACTCAAGTAACGTTAAGAAGCGTCGTGCACAACACAAAGCAGTGCTTGATTTCTTGAAGGAACGCGATGCAGCTGACCAAGCTAAATAATTAGGTCCACTTGGTGTCAACCACGTGGAGCTCGATTTTAGGCCGTAAAGGATTCTAACTCGAGTGGGAATCTGACCTAAGATTAAGTTCAATTAATTGAATAAAGAATTGCTCCACATGGGCCCACTATGGTGCACATGTGGTGTTTTTTTGTGCGAAAAAGCTCGAGGGGTACCCCCGAGCTCTAGTCTAATTATTATTTTTTCTTAAAAGCACTTTGGCAAAAAGCTTTGAATTTGGATATGAGATAAGGTGTTAAAGCGACTTGCGATGCACAAATTTCATCAAGTTGGTAGACAGTAACATCAGTCTTTTGTGCTAGTAAGTTAGTCGTGTCTTTGGGATAAGCGCTTGATTTCTGAACCAAAAACAAGTCAGGAACCTTGCGGATATCGAGATTTTCAAAAAGTTTGGTACCTTGAAGATCATCCCAGCCACCAAAGAAGGCTCCGCCACGATAATGGAGGGGACTGACCCGCACGTCTTCTTGACTAAAGACTTGGTGATTAGTGCTTAAAAGAGCCATTAAGACGGCTGAATTAGCTTGGAAATCAAGTCCCACTAAAAGATAACGGAAGGGATCTAAACCGTACTGGTAGGCGTGTAACAGTAGCCAGCGGGTAGCGGTTTTAATCTTGTAGTTAGCTTGTAAATCATGTTCACTGACTTCTAAATAAGCTAAAGCATAGCCAGCTTGTACCAAAGAGTTAAAAGCATCGAAAGGCCAAGCTTCTTGGTTACAGCTCCGCACGAGGAGAATGAAAGGCTGATGTTTTTTCTGGTTAGTGGTCAGAGTCTGTAAATGGAGGATTTGGTCAGGGGAATTCCCGTAATTTAAATTCAGATAAGTTTCAATGGTTGGTAAAAAATTTGAGTCGGTAATTGTGTGAACTTTGAGCATTGTCTTTACTTTCTATTTTGTTTTTTTATTGTAATATGAAAAGAGCCGGTCCGCCCGGCTCTTTTTGTGGAAGTGACTTTAGGGGAGATTATAGGATAAGGAAACGTTTTCCTTATCTTCACTTTTATTGTAGCATTTTTGTGGTAAAAATCAAGGAAAAACCTAAGTATGATAGAGTTGCTGGCCTTGTAATTCCCGGCTATTTCCCGTAAACTATAAATGATTGTAAAAATCTGCTATGGCAGAGAAAATGTTGAAAATGAATGATAATCGAGGATAAAAAATGACACCAGAACAGTTTCGTCAGGTTTTAGCTGCTCAAGGTTTGGAGCTGAGCGACCACCAAATGGAGCAATTTGCCCAATATTTTGAGTTTTTAGTCGAAACCAACAAAAATTTAAACTTAACGGCAATTACTGCTGAAAACGATGTATACCTAAAACACTTCTACGACTCTTTATTACCGGCCTTAACAATTAAAGATTTACAGACAGAAAAATTAACTTTGTGTGATGTGGGCGCTGGTGCGGGCTTTCCTTCTATTCCTATGAAAATTGCTTATCCCAATTTAGAAGTTACGATTGTGGACTCTTTGAACAAGCGGATTAATTTCTTAAAGGAATTAGCAGCTAAGTTAGGTTTGGATGGGGTGACTTTCTATCACGCTCGTGCTGAAGAATTCGCCGGTAAGCGATCTGAATTCCGGGAAAGTTTCGATGTCGTAACGGCGCGGGCCGTGGCGCGGATGTCTGTTTTAAGTGAATTGTGCTTGCCTTTAGTCAAGCCTAATGGTCGTTTCATTGCTTTAAAGGCCCAAAAGACCCAAGAAGAAATGGATAATGCCCAAGTGGCTATTAAAACCTTAGGAGGGAAGGTCAGTGCCGACTTTGAATCAACCTTACCTGAAACGGGGGATGAAAGGCATATCGTGGTCATTGACAAGGTCGCTGTTACTCCTAAGAAGTACCCACGCAAGGCTGGTACGCCGGCTAAGCAACCTTTAGGTGAAGTTAGCAAGTGAATGAGGGGGAGTTGACTATGTCCGAAGAAGTCCATAAACTGGCACTTGAAGATATCCGTCCTAACCCTTATCAACCCCGCAAAGTTTTTAGTTCTGAAGCATTGGAGGAATTAGCTCAGTCTATTGCCCAAAATGGGGTTTTTCAACCTATTTTAGTGCGCAAGTCCCAAATTTTTGGTTATGAATTAATTGCTGGGGAAAGAAGGTTACGAGCTAGTGAATTAGCGGGTAAAACGACTATTCCGGCCATTATTCGCTCTATGGATGATCAAGAGATGATGGAAGTCGCTATCTTGGAAAATTTACAACGCGAAAACCTTAGTCCTTTAGAAGAAGCCCAGTCCTATCAAGAATTAATTGAGCGTTTGAATTTAACCCAAGAGCAATTGGCGCAAAAATTAGGGAAATCTCGGCCCTATATTGCCAACTACTTACGACTTTTGGGGTTACCGTCTAAAACCAAGCGACTTTTGCATGAGGGTAAGTTATCTTATGCACAGGCGCGAACTTTATTAAAGGTTAGTGATGCTCAAAAAATTGATCACTTGGCCCAAGAAATTGTCAATCGTGGGTTGACTGTTAAGCAAATTGACCAAGTAGTTAAAATGCCACCAGATGTCAAAAAGACAAAAGCACAATCAAATTCAAAGACTGATTCTTATCAAGCAGAGGCGGTACGGATTTTAGAAGAAAAATTAGGGACGAAAGTTAAACTAATACCACAAAAAAAGGGTGGTAAAATAGAAATTAGTTATGCTTCAGTCGCTGATTTTAATCGTTTATTAGAATTATTGGAAGGAAGGTAAGCAAGATGGATTACGATTTACATGATATTATTGAAACTAAGAAGCCTCACCCTTGTGGGACCAATCGCTGGCAAATTATTCGGATGGGGATGGATATCAAGATTAAGTGTACTGGTTGTGACCGTATTTTGATGATGCCCCGGCGGGATTTTAATAAGCGGATTAAGAAAGTACTTGAAAAAGCAGAAAATTAAACAAAGAAAAGGAAGAAGATTATGGCATTAACAGCTGGAATTGTTGGCTTACCTAACGTAGGTAAATCAACATTATTTAACGCAATTACCAAGGCAGGGGCCGAAATGGCTAATTACCCCTTTGCGACTATTGAACCAAATGTAGGGATGGTAGAAGTTCCTGATAAGCGGTTAGCACGGATTGATGAATTAATCCCGGCTAAAAAATTAGTTCACACCACTTTTGAATTTACGGATATTGCTGGAATTGTGAAGGGTGCAAGCAAGGGGGAAGGTTTAGGAAACAAGTTCCTGGAAAATATTCGTCAAGTAGATGCAATTGTACACGTGGTACGGTCCTTTGATGATGAAAATATTACCCACGTGGCTAACAAGGTGGCGCCTTTAGAAGATATTGATACCATCAACTTGGAATTAATCTTGGCCGACTTAGACTCGGTAAACAAGCGTTACGAACGGGTTAAGAAGGTGGCGCGGACTAAGGATAAGGCTGCAGTTGCTGAATTTAATGTATTGGAAAAAATTAAGCCCGTTCTAGAAGCTGGTAAATCGGTTCGCTCTATTGAATTTACTCCGGAAGAAACTAAGATTGTTAAAGGTTTATTCTTATTAACTTCCAAACCAGTTTTATATGTAGCTAATATTTCCGAAGACGATATGGCTAACCCAGAACAAAGTAAGTACTACCAGGAAGTAAAGCAATTTGCTGAAAGTGAAGGTGCTCAAGCTTTAGCCATTTCTGCACGGACAGAAGAAGAAATTGCCGAATTAGATGATGAAGAACGCCAATTCTTCTTGGAAGACTTGGGTGTAGAAGAGTCAGGTTTAGACCGCTTGATCCGGGCTTCTTACAAGTTATTAGGTTTAGCAACTTTCTTCACGGCTGGTGGTAAAGAAACGCGAGCTTGGACTTTTAAGCAAGGTATGAAGGCCCCACAAGTTGCGGGGGTTATCCACTCTGATTTCGAACGTGGTTTCATCCGGGCCGAAACCATGTCCTTTGATGATTTGGATAAATATGGTAGCATCCAAGCCGTGCGTGAAGCCGGACGCTTACGTCTTGAAGGTAAGGACTATGAAGTTCAAGATGGTGACATTATTGAATTTAGATTTAACGTATAGGAGCGATTGTGATGGAAGATAAGAAACCAAGAAATGAAGCTGCCGGTCAAAAACAAGCTGAAGTTCGCAAAGAAGAAGTGGCTCAATATACTGTTCAAAAGCAAGCTAAAACCAGTGAATTAACTAACAAGAATGCCGACTACATGTTCCACTTCCAAAAAGCTTTGGCTAAGACGGATTTGCCTAGTGAACGTCAAGCAGAAATTGTGGCAGAAATGACGGCTGAACTAAAAGAAAAACAAAAAAACGGGGTCGTAGCCAATAAGCTTTACGGACCCGTGACTGAAAAAGTCAAAGAATTAGTAGAAGCTCCCGCTAAAGCTGAAGCCAACAAGCCCCAACCATTCTGGATGACAGCACTAGATAATGGTTTGATTATGTTGATTTTATTCTGTGTAATGTACGCTCTGTTAGGTTTCTTCGACCAAAAGAGTATCAATACTCAAGCTAATGGTTGGTTAACGTTATTGGTAACTTCCGTAGTGGCCGGGACTGGTTTGGCTTACTTCTACACGGCTTTATCACCAGAAAAGATGGCAGCATCTAAGCACAAGTGGTTGAAGATGTTTGGGGCCACCGGAGCTTTGATTATCGTGTGGTTAGTGGCTTACTACTTAGTCATGTTAGTTCCAACAGAATTTAACCGTACTTTAAGTCCGATTGCTTACACCATTTTAGCTATTATTGGTTTCGGGGTTCGTTACTACCTCAAGCAGAAACTTGGTTTTAAGCGGGTAACATTCTAGATTTAAAGAAGTCTGTTTCAGTTTGAAGCAGGCTTTTTGCTTTTTTTTCGGTAAATCATTGTATAATAGAAAAAAAGAAAGAAGGTTTTAGAATGGCAAAGAAAATCGCAGTCGTATGTGCAAATGGTTGTGAAGAAATCGAAGCATTGACCCCAGTAGATGTTTTGCGTCGATTGGGTCAAGAGGTTGATATTGTAGGACTAAGCGGTCAAGAAATAACAGGGAGTCACCAAATTAAATTTAAAGCAGATAGACTTTTAGATGCGAGTCTCTTAGATTACGATATGGTTGTTTTACCTGGGGGGTTGCCTGGGGCGGATTACCTACGCGATAGTGAACTATTAGGTGATTTATTAAAGCAACGTCACCAAGCTGGAAAATGGAATGCGGCGATGTGTGCCGGTCCCAAAGCCTTAGCGAAAAATGGTTTGTTGGATGATACGGACTACACAGCTTATCCTGAAATTGATCAAGAAGTGGCTAATCAAGTCAAAGAAGCACGTTTCCATGATGATCAATTAGTGATTGTGGATCAAAAACAAAAGGTGATAACTAGTAGAGGCCCGGCGACAGCTTTGGCTTACGCTTATCAAATTGCACAAGTGCTTGGAATTGAAACCCAAAGTCTAGAAGAAGGAATGCTGTATACCTTCTTACAAGCACACATTAATGATTAGAGTGAAGAAGATGGCATTGGTCATCTTCTTTTCATTTTGCACCGTATGTTAATCACAAATCATAAATGTGCAAAAAGGGGTGGGAAAATAATAATAGTAAAAGCCTTAAGAAATCAATGCTTTTAGAACATAATTTCTCAAGACTTTTGATTTATAAAATTTTTTCAGGTATCTTTTTTTCTTAGTGTTCAGTTAATAGAATTACTCGAACAGAGCCAAAAAAATTAGCACCGTTGATTTGGAGGATTGGTCCATTCTTAGTAGCTGGTTCGTTAGCAATAACATTATCTGAACCAAAAATTGAAATCATATTACCACGAATATTCCAATTTTCAGGAACATAAAATAAGGTAGTTCCAAAAAGATTAACGCAATCGACAGTAATGGCTTGGTCACGTGTTTGGGTATCAAAATAGTATTTAGAAGTTCCGAAGAAATTGGCAATGTCGAGATCATTGATTTGGTCATCAAGATAGTGAGTTGTCGAAGAAAATAAGTTGGCATAATCTTCAGAACGACCGTGATGACTCATTTTTACCTTTTCTTTGCTGAATTTGAATGAACTTTCGGTATTTCGAAAAATCATGCTAAAACCAATTCCTAATAACATAATGACAACGAAGATAGTAGTTGGTGTAATTTCATAAAAATGATAGTCTTTTTGTATTAAATAACCCAACCAAGCTAAACCACTAATACCAACCCAATATTCTCTAGCTAAGAGTCCCATAACTAATAGCAGACTAGCTAATAGTTCCCACAAATTGAGTTTTAAATTAGGAAAAAGGTTAATATCTCCTAATAAGAGAGCTAAAGCAATTAAAATGAAGCCAATTCCACCAATAATATTTTTGTTTTTCATAGATTAAAACCTCTTTTCCATCAATTCTTCTAACATGCGTAAATACCGGCGTGAAACATAGATGCTTTTTTGACTATGACGAAACTCTAGTAAATTTCCAGTTAAACTTCGCGATAAGGCATAAATTTTATCAACGTTAACAATTCCTGACTTGGAAATACGTAGGAAATTTTCTGGCAATATTTCTTCGAGCTCATATAGTTTCAAGTTAACTTCTGCTTCTTCGGTTGTACTATGAGCGTGGACTTTTCCTTCTTGAGTCTGGAAAAAGATAATTTCAGAAATTTTCGGGAATATCTGACGTTCACCTTGGAGGAAACGCAATTTTTGTCCTTTAGTTTGCCTTTGTAGTTCTTTTTTAATCACCTTTTGCAAGGCATCAAAGTCTAGTTTAGCATCGTTTATTCTAACAAGGATTTCATCTTCAGTTAACTCTTGGTCTATTTGAATGCTAACTTTTTTCATTGCTCTTCCCTCCCCACATGATTAATAGTATCTAATTAGTTTTAAAAAGAAAAGTCTCAAATGCTAAGTGGTAATTTTTAGTATCTAAGCGGTCTTTTTTTAGCAAAAACTTTCTTAATAAGTTTGTAACGGGGAAATCTGTTCTTTGAATAAAATTTAGGCTCTTAACACAAATTACACAGTAGTATAAATTAGTTATTGTAATATTTGTAATATTTTTATATAAAAATAAACTCCTTATAAAACAATAAAGTAAGCGTGTGCACAGATAAATTTTTTTAAAATTAAATCTTAAGAAATAGCAACTTGATTTTTTTGTTACAATATTGTAATATTAAAGTGTGGAAAGGTTGATAACAACCGTAAGTGATTGAAAAAATAAATTTTTAGGAGGGATTTATTATGAGACTATGGACAAAGATTGGTGCAACGGTAGCAGGGATGTTGGTTTTAGGCGCTGGGGCAACTGCAAGTCTTGAAAGCCATCACCAAAGTAGTGACATGCAAGCTACTCCAAGTAGCCTGGTGGTAAGCTCAAGTAGTAGTCACAGATTAGCTAAGAAGAGCAGTGCTAAGGAAAGTATTAAAGATGCTGAAGTTAAAGTGCAAAGTAATCAAAATTCAAGTGCCGTAAGTCGCGTTGAGAGCCCAGCTAGTTCTAGTCAAGTAGTAAGCCCTCAAAGTAACACTAGCGTAGCTAATGCACAGGTGCAAGCGCCAGTGGCTTCTAGTCAAGCAACTTCTCAAGCTGCTTCAGCCGTTTCACAAGAAACTACTTCTTCAGTGGCGATGTCTGCTCCAGTGGCTCCGCAAGCTAAGAGTGAAGACAGCTATGTGGACCAAGCACTTAGCCAAACTACGAAAGAAAGCGGTATCAGTGAAGAAATGTTATTAGTTACCCAGGATGGTAACTTAATTCAAGTAAGAGAAAATCACACTAAGATGGCAGCAGCTGGAATGAATGTTGATTCTGCTGTTGATCCAGTGATTGCTACTTACACCGTTGAAAATGGACAATTAACACCACTCCAATAAAGTGATGGAGTTAAAGTTGACCTTAAGGGGTGATTATCATGAGACTTTGGGAAAAAATTGCTGTAACTGGTGGAATTTTAGCCACCTTAGCAGCCGGAACAATGGTTGCTAATAAAGTGACTACGGACAAGCAAAGTTCCGAATTTACAATTAGCGAAGTAAAAAAGAGTTCGAGCTCCAAAGTAAGTAAGAACAGTAGTCAAAAGGAAAAATCTAAAGAAACTAGCAATCAAGTTTCTAGTCAAGTAAGTTCAAGTCAGGCAAATTCCAGTCAGATAAGCTCAAGTCAGGTAAACACTAATACGAATGCTAAGACAGCTTCTTCAAGTAGTGTTGCTCAAGGACCAGCTGTAAGTAGTCAGGTACAAGCACCTAAGCCAGCTGAAACGCTAGCTCAGGATCGTTTGAGTCAAAATAATTTAGCTATTAGTCAAATTTATGGCGATATACCTTTGATTCGTAATATAGACGTACCAAGTGGCCGCATCTTAAATGCAAGTATCAATGGTGACCGCAATGATTACTCTGTGACTTACGGCTTAGGCAGTGTTGCTACAGAATTAAATGCAGATCCTAATTTTGTACCTTTGGTTTCTTTGAGTGTGACGACTTACGGTAGTGCCAGTGAAGCTCAAGCTAATCTTCAGGCTAATGTGATTGATACGACTGGTCTGCCTGTAGAAAATATTGCTGGTCAAACAGTCAGTGTTGATGCCGGAGCAGGCCAACGTTACTACAGTTGGCAAACTGGCAACTGGTATGCTAATGTGCACACCAGTGTGGTTGATGGTAGCGACGCTAATGTAGCTGAAAAAATTCAAGCTGTTGCTAATGTAACTAAGCCTCAAACTAGTCTTGGGGTAGTAGATTACATGGCGAATGGTGCTAAATTATCTTGGCAAGAAGGTAGCAAAGTTTACCATGTGACAGCTGATAGCCTAGCTCAAGCCAGTCAAGCTGCGATGAGTGTTAAATAATTCTTATGACCTGCGTGAAAGCGTAGGTCTTTTTTTTAAAAAATGCTATACTAAAGTGGAAAAAGAAAAATAAGGGAGTTTTTTGGAGTATGAAAAAATGGATGGGGATGGCGGTTACCGCTTTAGCCACTTTAACTTTGACGACGAGTGTGATTAAAGCTGACGATGAAAGTAATGCTAATACTGAAGCCGCGCAAGAATCAGTTGATTACAGTGGAGAAGTTCGAATCTCGGGGAAGACTAATCGGGAACGTTTGGGCCAGTTTAACTACCTATTACGTCATAATTTAGGTTATGATATCTACCCTCAAGTGGTTGGTTTTAAAGGCGAAAAGCAAAAAATCAATATACGCTATGAAGGAGACCAAAATAATTTTAAAGTTTATTATAGCAAGTCCAAAGAAATGCAAAACTTTAACACTGATAAGTTAAAGGGGGCTAAAACGTATGCTACTTTAACTAAGAAAACTTACGATAGTGTCGATAAAGCTAAAGCAGCAGTGAGCTTTAAAACAATTGATACTAAAAAATTAGGTAGCAAAATCCAATACTTAAAAAACAACCAACCAGCGGTAATTACTAAAGCTGCTGGCGGACAAACTTTACGGTGGAATTTTGGTGCAAAGTGGGAGAGTATCGTTATTGGTGCTGGTAATAGTACTACTAAAAAAGCAAATAAGGTAGCTACTAATGTGGCAAAAAATGGTTTACCATCTATTGATGGCAAAGGGGTTTTACGCTTTGACAATGATGGAAGTCAAATCAAATGGTATGATGGCAAGGTGGTTTACACTTTAGAAACCACGAGCTACAAGTCTGGTTTAGCTATGATACAAGCTTTAACCAATCCAGAAGCCCAAGCCAAAGCGGAAAGCCAAGCTAGTGCGCAAAGTCAAAGTGAATAATTTTAAGCCTTGAGTCTTGTGATTCGAGGCTTTTTTGGCTTAAATTTAAGTAGCAACGTAATTTAAACTAACAACTATAGTAATGGAGATTTTGCTAGCATATTATAAGAAAAATGTGTAAAATTATTTGGTAGTCAATAATGACAAAATAAATAAAATCGGAGAAAAGTCGCACGCTGACGGCTTTTAAACGAGGGGGTTAGATTTTGAAACAGCCAATTATTTCATTTCAGAATGTTGTCAAAAATTATGACGGACAGCCAGTTTTAAAGAATGTGAGTTTTGATATCGAGGAGGGTAAATTTTATACCTTACTAGGACCTTCTGGATGTGGCAAAACAACCATTTTACGGATAATCGCAGGTTTTTCAGAGCCAACCAAAGGAGATGTCTATTTTCAAGGGCAAAAGGTTAATCATATTCCGGCCAATAAGCGTCAGGTTAATACGGTTTTCCAGGATTATGCCTTATTCCCACACATGAATGTTTATGAAAATGTGGCTTTTGGATTGAAAATTAAGAAATTACCAGCTGATCAAATTGATGCCAAAGTCAAGGAAGCTTTACAGATGGTTCGTTTAGCTGGCTTTGAAAAGCGTGGAATTAATGAGATGTCTGGGGGACAAAGACAGCGAGTAGCGATTGCGCGCGCCTTAGCGAATGAGCCCAAAATTTTACTCTTGGATGAACCGCTCTCGGCTCTGGATCATAAGTTACGCACGGAAATGCAATACGAGTTGCGGAATCTTCAAAGAAAACTCGGGATTACTTTTATTTTTGTGACTCATGACCAAGAAGAAGCTTTAGCCATGAGTGATGAAATTTTTGTCCTAAATAACGGTAATATTGTTCAAAGTGGTAGTCCGGTTGATATTTATGATGAACCAATCAACCATTATGTGGCTGACTTTATTGGAGAAAGTAACATTGTTAAAGCTACAATGGTGCGCGATGAGCTGGTGCACTTTGCTGGACACAATTTTGCCTGTGTGGATGGGGGGATGCGCCCTAATGAAGCAGTGGAAGTTGTTTTACGTCCGGAAGATTTAACGTTAACGATGGTGGAAGCAGGGAAAATAACCGTTCAGGTACAAACACAACTCTTCCGAGGAGTTCACTATGAAATCATTTGTCAGGATCAGGATGGTAATGAATGGATGGTGCATTCGACGCGTAAAGCCGTGCCAGGAAAAACTTATGGTTTGAATTTTGAGCCCGAGGATATTCATGTTATGCGCTTCAACGAGTCAGAAGCGGATTTCGATGCGCGGCTTGAAAGTTATGAGGATTAGCCCATGAAGAAAATGCAGACATTTTTTGCAATCCCTTATTTTTTATGGCTAGGGCTATTTGTGATTGCACCTTTGGCTTTGGTTTTTGGGTATTCTTTTTTAGATACCGCTGGTCATTTTACATTAGCTAACTATGCCAATTATTTTGGCTCATTGAAGTATCTACTGATGACCTTCAATTCGGTCTGGTATGCCTTTTTAATTACGATAGTAACCTTAATAATTTCTTATCCGACAGCCTATTTTTTGACTAAACTCAAACACAAACAATTATGGTTGCTGTTAATCATTTTACCCACTTGGATTAATTTACTTTTAAAAGCCTACGCTTTTATTGGTATTTTTGGTATTCATGGCGGTTTGAATAATTTTTTAGCTTTCTTTGGGATTGCCCCCAAACAAATCCTTTTTACGGATGTGAGTTTTATCGTAGTAGCTACTTATATTCAAATTCCTTTTATGGTCCTGCCGATTTTTAATGCCCTAGAAGAATTAAATGATTCCTTTATTGCAGCAGCTCAAGATTTGGGAGCCAATAAATTCCAAACTTTTTGGAAGGTAATTTTTCCCTTGTCTTTAGGTGGGGTGCGTAGTGGAGTACAGTCTGTCTTTATCCCATCCTTATCACTCTTTATGCTGACCCGTTTAATTGGAGGAAATCGGGTGATTACTTTGGGAACAGCGATTGAAGAACACTTCTTGGTGACTCAAAATTGGGGTATGGGTGCTACCATTGGCGTAATTTTAATCCTTGCCATGGTGCTAGTCATGTTGCTAACTGGAGAAAGAAAAAAAGGGGGGCCAAAGAATGAAGAATAAGGGCTTATGGTCGAAAGTCTACTTAACCTTAGTATTTGTGAGTTTATATTTACCAATCTTTTACTTAATATTCTATGCCTTTAACCAAGGGGAAGATATGGGAAAGTTTAGTGGCTTTTCTTGGGTCCACTTTGCGGAGCTATTTGAAGATACGCGCTTAATTATTATCTTGCTCGAAACTTTTTTATTGGCCTTTTTATCTGCACTCCTGGCAACACTTATCGGAGTCTTTGGCACGTTGTACTATTCTTACCTAAAGCATAGTCGAAGTAAGAATCTACTACTTTCCTTAAATAATGTGCTTATGGTGTCACCGGATGTGATGATTGGGGCAAGTTTCTTAATTTTGTTTACGGCTTTAGGCTCACTAATCGGTGGTATTAGATTAGGCTTTCTGACAGTGTTATTATCCCATGTGGCCTTTTCAATTCCAATTGTTGTGCTAATGGTCTTACCACGTTTACAAGAAATGAATGATTCTTTAGTTTGGGCGGCCTATGATTTAGGGGCCAATAATTGGCAAACTTTAACCCAAATTGTACTACCGTATTTAACGCCTGGAATTATCGCCGGCTATTTTATGGCGTTCACTTATTCTCTAGATGATTTTGCAGTGACCTTCTTTGTGACGGGGAACGGCTTTACAACTTTAGCTGTGGAAATTTACTCGCGGGCGCGGCAGGGAGTTAGTTTAGAGATTAATGCTTTGAGTACCTTAGTTTTCCTATTTGCCTTGTTATTAGTGGTGGGTTACTACTTCATTAGTAAAGACCGACAAACTAAGAAGGGGGGAAGTAAGCTATGAAACGTTTACGGACCTTAATAATAGGAATTGTTGCTTTGATCGGTATTCTATGGCTAGGTGTTTATCAACTTAATAAGACCAGTGGCAATCAAAATGCTAAGGTTTTAAATATTTATAATTGGGGGGATTATATTGATCCCAAGTTAATTACCAAGTTTGAAAAACAAACGGGTTACAAGGTGAATTATGAAACTTTTGATTCTAACGAAGCTATGTACACCAAGTTACAACAAGGAGGTACGAACTATGATGTTGTCGTGCCCAGTGAATACATGATTCAAAAAATGAAAAAAGCTCATTTGTTGTCAACTTTGGATCATCGGCAGTTACCAAACCTGAAATATATCAGTAGTTCTTACTTGAATCAAAGTTTTGATCCACAAAATAAGTATACGGTTCCTTATTTCTGGGGAACCTTAGGGATTGTCTATAACGATCAGGTCTACCAAGCTAGTGATTTTCAATCATGGAATCAGCTATGGAACCAAAAATTCCGCGGGCAAATCATGTTTATTGATGGTGCCCGAGAATTTATGGGGATTGGTTTGACGAGTTTAGGTTATTCGTTAAATAGCACCAACGGTTACCATCTTCATCAAGCCTATGAGAAGTTGAAGTTGCTGATGCCTAACGCCAAAGCTATTGTCGCTGATGAAATTAAAATGTATATGGCTAACGGTGAGGCCAATGTGGCGGTAACGTATTCTGGTGAGGCGGTGGATATGCTAGATAGAAATGATCATCTTCACTATGTCTTACCAAAAGAAGGCACCAATTTGTGGTTTGACAATCTGGCGATTCCCAAAAGTGCTCAAAATAAAAAAGGTGCCTATGCCTTTATTAACTTTATGTTAGAACCGGAAAATGCAGCTGCTAATGCGGAGTATGTGGGTTATTCAACTCCTAATACTGGAGCTTTAAAGTTACTGCCTAAATCAGTAACTGCTAATAAGCAATTTTATCCAACTAAGCAAGCTTTAAGCAAGATGGAAGTTTATAAAGATTTAGGTCCCAGCTGGGTTGAAAAATACAATGATTACTTCTTAGAATTAAAGATGTATCGCAAGTAAGCAAAAAGACAGACATCAATTGCCTGTCTTTTTTAGTTTATTCAGCATTCTTTTTGCTACGTGCAGCATTTTTCCGACGATCAAAGTCGATAAATTTAAATTTATCAGGGCGTTGGTAAGAAGTGGTTAATTGGAAGAGACTCGTATTGTCTAAGTAAGACATACTACGAATAACAGCTACGTAGTCGCCTTCTGTTAATTCTAAGATTTTGCAGACGTCTGCCGGGGCTTTTTCGACCGTAATTTCACGGGTTGAATAGGAAATTACTAATTCAAGTTTTTCTTCCAAATACTTGTATAGGTTAGAAACATCTTCGGTTTTAATTTCTGGCACGAAGGTCTTGAAAAGAAATTCTTGGTTTAAAACGGCAGGAACATCGTCTTTGTAACGTAAGTATTCAGTCCAGTAAGCAGAGTTACCAGCTTCTTCAAGGGGATGACCTGAAAAATCGTCTGGAATAATCCGTGATTCTAAATTTAAGACTTCAATGCTACCTTTGTGCCCCAAAGATTGGTCACGTTTCTTGAAATCGACTATCCCAGAGATAGGAAAAGTAAAGTCTTGCATGTCTAGGACTAGAGAACCTTTACCACGGATTTTCTGGATAAGTCCTAGAGAAGTTAACTGAGCTAGGGCTTTCCGAACTGTTTCTCGTGAAGTACCATAAAGTTCACATAGTCGGTGTTCAGAAGGTAAGTAATCACCAGGATTATATTGTTTGAATTTAATTTTTTGCACGATATCTTGTGCGATAATTTCTTGTTTGGATAGAGTCGCCATATTTTTAACCCCTTATTACGTAAGTTTTAATTTTATTATAGCAAAAAAAAATAAGCATACAAGTTTTTCTTGGACTAGGGCTTGCGATAGTCGCCTTTTAAGTCTAAATGGTAGACAAGTCTAAATATTAAAAAGAGGCAAGGAAACATGATTTTTCGATGAATTTAAAAATGATAATCATAAAAAAACACTAGAAATTATGCTTAAAAGCAATAATTTCTAGTGTTTTTTCAAACTTTAGAGTAATTTTTTAATCGGCATATTTAGGAAAAAGTGAGTCAACTGACTGGTGGTTGTAAATTAAATCTATCGCTTTAGCGAAGAGTGGGGCAGTTGAAAGCACAGTTAAGTTATCAAAACGTTTGTAATCAGGAATTTCAATCGTATCTGTAACAATAACTTCCTTATATGGAGAAGCCTTTAATTCTTCTACTGCATTGGCTGAAAAGATGGCATGGGTGGCACAAGCGTAGACATCGGTAGCCCCAGCGTTTTTTAGTGCCATGGCAGCGTCAGCCATCTTACCACCAGTATCAATCATATCATCGAAGACAATACATTTGTGACCAGCTACATCCCCAATCACCATGGTGTTTTCGGGATTTAAGAGACGACTAGAGTCACGCTTGTCGACAATGGCAATTGGAGCCTTGAGGAATTGTGCTAAATTACGGGCCATCTTAACTCCAGTGTGATCAGGAGCAACTACAACGACATCTTCATCGATTTTCTTACCCAAGAAGTAGTCAGCTAAAAGATAGATAGCCTTTAAGTGATCTACTGGAATATTGAAGAACCCTTGTAATTGACCAGCGTGAAGGTCGAGAGTAATTACTCGGTCAGCACCAGCCAATTGAATGAAGTTTGAAACCAACTTGGCAGTGATAGGTTCCCGAGAACGTGCTTTCCGATCGGCGCGTGCGTAACCAAAGTAAGGTACAATAGCGTTAATTGAACCAGCACTGGCTCGGCGTAAAGCATCCATCATAATCATTAATTCCATCAAATTTTCATTAACTGGATCACTGATTGATTGAATGATAAAAACGTCATTTCCCCGCACACTCTCGTTGATGTTAATCTGAATTTCTCCATCACTAAAGTGTTTAACTGAGGCGTCACATAAAGGGACGCCCATTTCAGCAGCAATTTTTTGGGCCAATTCTTGGTTAGAATTAAGCGCAAATAATTTAATTCCGTTATTTTCTTGCATTTTACGGCTCCTCTAAGAATAAAAAGTAAGTGCGTTATTACAACTTTAATTATAGTCAATTTCCCAGGTAAAATTCAAGATAAGAGACTAAAAAGTTTTGCCAAGCAGTAAAATGTTCGGTTTTAGCATAAAAAATCCCGCTGTTATCATGAACAGCGGGACAGAATAACTTGCTTTAGGCAGCATGATGATTTGTTGCTTGCGGATTTTCGACAATGACTAATTTACCGGCTTGCATTTCAGCCTTGAGGTGTTGAACGTTTAAGTGGTCCAAGTAAAAGTCAGTAACCTGGTCACGAATTTGAGCCTCAATAACCCGCCGTAGAGGGCGTGCTCCCATGGCTTCATCGTAACCTTCTTCAATCAAGAAATCCTTAGCTTCGTCAGTTACAACTAAATCTAGGCCTTTCTTGGCTAAGGTTTGGTTAACATCGCTAATCATGAGGTCAACGATTTGCTTGAGGTCTGCTTTACTTAGGTGGGAGAATTCAACAATCGCATTGAAGCGGTTGAGGAATTCAGGACGGAAGTAGGGGGCTAGTCGGTCCATTAAGGCTTGATCATGTGGGTCACCGTTCAAGGACTCATTACCAAAACCAGCATTAGAAGTGGCAATGATCACGGTGTTTTTGAAGTTGACTTGGTTGCCTTGCCCATCAGTCAAGTGGCCATCATCTAAAACTTGCAGTAACAAGGTTAAGACTTGAGGGTTAGCCTTTTCAATTTCATCCAACAAGACAATGGAGTAAGGATTACGTCTTACTTTTTCTGTTAAAGTGTTAGCATTGTCATCGTAGCCGACGTAACCTGCGGTGGTCCCAATTAATTTAGAAACGGCGGTTAAATCACTGTATTCGGACATGTCTAAGCGGATAATGTTATTTTTGTTACCAAACATATCCAAGGCTAATTGCTTAGCTAATTCGGTTTTACCGACTCCGGTGGGTCCCACAAAGAGGAAGGAACCGATTGGACGGTTACCTTCATCAAAGCCAGCCCGATTACGGCGAATAGCACGACTTACTGCTTGGACGGCTTCGTCTTGGCCAATAACCTTGCCAGCTAGACGTTTGCCCATATCCTTGAGTCTTTGGATGTCACTAGCTCCCAATTTAGAAACAGGAATCCCGGTTAGTCTTTCGACGGCTTGGGCCACATCTTCAGGTGTAGCGACAACCTTACTTTGATCTTGATTATTGTCGATTTGTGCTTGAAGGTTGATAATCTTAGTTTTGACTTCTGCTGCTCCCTGATAGTCTTCTTTTTGAGCTAAATCGTTTTGTTGAACTTTGAGTTGGGCGATTTCTTCTTCCAAAGCTTTAACATCAGTGACAGGGTGCTTAGCAGCTAGGTGTGCGGCCGTCATGTCAATTAAGTCAATTGCTTTGTCAGGCAAGCTTCTTTGGGGAATAAATTGGATGGAATAATCCACCGCGGCCTTTAAAACATCGTCATTTAAAACAACATTGTGGTGTTGTTGGTAAAGGTCACGAATTCCTTGGAGAATCTTGAAAGTATCTTCCGCACTTGGAGCGTTAACGGTTACTTGATTGAATCGCCGGGCTAAAGCGCCATCTTTCATGATGGTGTTACGATATTCGTCTTGGGTTGTGGCCCCAATTAAAGTGATTTCTCCTCGAGAAAGGGCGGGTTTTAAAATGTCAGATAAACCTTTAGAACCATTATCACCGCCCATACCTCCGGCGCCTAGAATTTGGTGAATTTCGTCGAAGAAGAGAATAATATTGCCAGCATTCTTAACTTCTTTAACTAAGTTTTGAATATTTTCTTCAAAGGAACCCCGATACTGAGTACCAGCTTCAAGATTGGAAATGTCAATGGCAATAATTTCCTTATTCTTGATGGCAGCGGGGACATCACCGTGAACAATCGCTTGGGCTAACCCTTCGACGACGGCCGTCTTACCGACCCCAGCGTCACCGACTAAAACGGGATTATTCTTAGTGCGTCGCGCCAAAATTTCGGCAGTTTCTTGAATTTCTTGATTGCGACCAATAACTGGGTCAAGCTTGTTTTCACGTGCTTCTTGGGTTAAGTTGCGCCCTAATTTAGCTAAGATTCCATCAGTTTTGATAGCATTTGTTTTACCTTCTTGACTGGTCTCTTGGGTAGGTAAATTTCCGGTACGTCTGAACTCTTGGAATTCTTCCGGAGTAACTTGACGACCGTTAATTAAATAACGTCGTTCAGAGTTGATGCCGTTTATGTTGCCCATTAAGTGGTTGAAGATGTCATCCATGTTGTTAAAAGGATCGTTAGTGTAAGCCATAATAAATGCCTCCTAGAATTATTAGTTTTCGTGGTATGACGGGTGCTAAAAAGCCCCTAAATGAAGGTTAGTGACTAACAAACAAATACGGACTGTCTTACTTATTTAGCTGGTTACCCGCCTCGAGTTGCAGATACTGTTCTTCAAGTTCCTTTAAGACTTGCCACATAGCTTGATGGCGAGCCTTAGCCAATGCATCCAAATCACGTAAATTCAGCGAAGTGGCATTGCTTTGCGGTTTATTGAAGGACTTGTGTAAAGTGGTGTAACCATAACCTGAAATTTTAGCAACCTGATAGATAGTTAAATCTTGGTCAGCTAAGTAGGTTTTGATATCGATTTTCATCATTCTCACCTCTTACAATTTATATTATACCACATTTGTGATATATCACAAGTGTAAAATGATGATTTTTGAAAAAATTTTGGCGGTGGATTAAATTCGCCTTTATAGCGAAAATCCAGTAAAATAGAATCACGAATCAAATTTGAAAGGAATTTATTATGGAGATTACACATGCTGTCATTAACATTATGGATAAAAATATCAATAGTGCAGTTTTTTCGCAAAAAGAGTTACCTTTGCGTGAACATTTGGTGCAAGAATACGTACAAAAAATTGTGGAAAAATTTCTTAAAAGTGAATGCATTACTTTTGGGGTAGAACAAAGTGAACCAGCTTTATATTTAGCTTCAGATGAAGATAACTTTTTAATGAGGGCAGAGCAATTAACTCAGCACGTCTTTGAGAGTTTAGCGGGTTGGCAGGAAGTTCCAACAGGAGATATGCTATTTATCGAAGCTGTCGACCAAATGGGTGCTAATTATGTGGGGATGTTAAAATTAGACTATTCTGTTAAGTACACGCACTTGGTGGATTATGATGATAATAATCAAGTGGTTAATAAAATTCAAAAGAATGAGGCTATTTTACCCGCACCTACCCAGGCTTTGAACACAGGAATTATTATCAAAGACCAAAAAACTTGTTTCGTACGTGACCGCAAATACAAGGACGTTCAAGGTAATTGGTCTTTCCAAGAAAATGTACTTGAGGTTAAAGAAAAACAAGTTAAGACTAGTGATGAAATTAATGCTGTAAAAAAAGCCCTTAAGAGTGTGGCTGAGAAATATGACCTGCCGGCTTATGAAGTGGCAGCGGAAGCCCAAACAGTAGTTTACGAAGGAATTGGCAATGAAGGGCAGATTAATAATGAAGCCCTAGCCCAAGCAGTTTTTAAAGAAAATTACACAGCTAAGCAGGAATTTTTAGCAGAATTAGATAAAAAAGAGATGGCCAAACAAGTTGATGTAACAGCCAATGCGCCTATTTTTGAAAAAAAGTATCAAAAACAAAAATTAAAACTAGATAATGGTATTGAAATTACGGTGCCAGTAGAATTATTGAAGAATAAAGACGTGATTGAATTTATTAACCAAGAAGACGGTTCCTTAGAAGTAGTCTTACGCAATATTGACTCCATCAAGAACTCATTTTAATCGAAAAAGGAAAAATCCTCGGTTCCGAAGTGAACTGAGGATTTTTAATGAAAAAGGAGCGTAAATCCCCCTACTTTAGTGGGGGGATATAAGCTCCACTCGATAGCTCGTAAGAGCTATTTTGTTTTTTTCTAAATATTCTTTAGCTAATTTAGATAATATCTCTGAAACAGATGAATGTTCCTTGATTGTTTGTATTTTCAAGCTATCATTAAGTTCAACATTCATATAGATATTTATCCTTTTTTGTTTTCTGCCACAGCCCCCACATTGTGTAATTGAGTATATTTTGTTATAATATAACTGTACTAAAGGAGGTGAAAATC
>NZ_AZFH01000066.1:0-6298 GCF_001435735.1 Ligilactobacillus equi DSM 15833 = JCM 10991 | reverse complement strand
CAGTATACAGAGAGATTGCCCGATAATTAATACGGGGGTGTTATAGGGTGCTTACGTAATTTCTAACGGCTTGTTGTTTTAAAATTTCTGCATTAAAAAGACCTTGAGGGGAAATATCAAGGTCTTTAGAATAATATGTAGCCACCCTAAGAGTGGCAGGGGAAAATTTGTATATTATCTATGAATCAGTCAGAGTGGGGGAAATCATTCTGGACTGATAAGTACAGCATACAAGATTTTTACTGAGAATAATTTATTTCACCCCAAACGTAGCGAAAAAAAACCTAAACGTCTCTATAGTTTGCTAGTTACTTACGGACTAAGCTTAGTTTACACTGGGCTTTTTTCTTTAGCCAATTTTATCCTTTGATTTGTAAAGTGGCCCCACCGGCTAAGAGAAAACAAACTAGAGCGAAGAAAAAGGGAGCCTGGGCGGAGAAATCATAGAGAAAGCCAGCCATTAAAGCCCCGATAATCATACCCAAAGATTGGGTTGCTTGGTAAAAGCCTAAGACTTGATTACGCGTCTCTTCTTGGGCGGCTTGGGTAATCAATTCTTGAATCAAAGGTACTGTTAGGGCATAGACTCCGTAAAAAACCAACGCTAAGGCTAAAAAAATCATCAAGTTGGGACTGAAAAGTACTCCAATAATTAAAACTGCGGAAAAGCCTAAGACTGCCCGCAAAGAAGCACTAACTTTCGTTTGGTTGATTAAATACAAGCACAAAGTCAAGTTTAAAATCAGGGAAAGCAAGCCTACTCCTCCCTTGAAAAAGCCATTGACTGAGCTTGGTAGATTATAGAAATCCTTGAGATAGTAGTTAAAAGATTGGTCAAAGGCGGTATAACCTAGATAAAAGACAATCGACAAGCCAAAAAGTAAGGCGAGTTTAGCCGTGATGAACTCTTTGCCTTCCAGGAAAGCAGTTAGCGGATTGGCTTGTCTTTTGAGTTGGTGGCGGTTCAATTGTTCTAAATGGGCATCTTTATCCAAAAATAAACCCATCAAAAGGCCGGCTAACGCTAATTGGCCAATTTGTAAAAGGAAGGTTAAGTTGAGGTTAACTTGTCCCAAAACCCCACCAATAAAATATCCCCCGGCTGAAAAGACGGTTTGGACAGTGACATTGAGGGTCAAGTTAGTACCAACTTGGTTCGTGGCACTGTGCTCGGTAATATAGGCTAAAACCCCGACGAAAAAGGCGGCGCAAGCAATTCCTGCTAAGAGGCGCCCAATTAAAATAATGCCGGCATAATGTCCGAAAGAAAAGAGGATTTGTGCTAAGGCATAGCCTACACTACCCCAGGCCATAGCGGTTTTATTGTGAATTGTGCTAGTAATTTGGCCAAAAAAGGGCGAAAAAGCAAACATTCCTAAAGACATCATGGCAAAGGCAATTCCAAACATGGCGTCGTTGAGCCCTAAAAGTTTGAAGTAGGTCGGTGTGACCGGGTGGGCGTAGTTGGCAGCTAAGTTAAATAAAGCTATCAAAGTAAAAAAAGTGAATTTTTTTGGCATAAGCATTCCTTTCAAAATAAGTTTCGCCAAAGATTATACGCAATCTACCCTAAAAATACAACTAGACAGCTTTAGGATTTCTGGTTAAGATAGAAGATAAAAACTCTTGAGGAGGTTTTATTGTGAAACAGTCCAAAATGTTGTTACCTGCCATCATTATGGCTGGGATTGTCATGCGGATTCCTTTTACTACTTTGCCGGTAGTTTTGACTCAAATAGCCCAGGGTCTTGGTGTATCGGTGGCGTCTTTGGGAACTTTAACTACGATTCCTTTGGTGATGTTTGCTCTGGGTTCGTCTTTTGCCCCTTATTTAGCCCAAAAAATTGGTTTGGAAAAAACCTTTACCGTAGTGATTTTAATCATGGCTTTGGGGTCAGGATTACGGTTAATCAATGTGGCGACTTTGTATGTTGGTACCATGATTGTGGGGTTGGCAATTGCCTTTATCAATGTTTTATTTCCTAGTCTTTTATTGGAAAATTATCCTCGTAGCTTTGGGGTCTATACCACTATTTATACGACAGCCATGGGTTTAGCGTCTACTATTGCATCGGCAGTGGCAGTCCCCATTGTGACGCAAACTTCCTGGCAATTTTTAATTTTCTTATTGAGTGTGATTATCCTTTTGGCAGCCTTGACCTGGTGGCCTAATATAAAAAATAATCACTACTTAACCTTGGCCAAAACCGATACGGTAGAACCTACTTCAATTTGGACTAATAAAATGGCCTGGGTGACCTTGATTTTTTCTGGTTTTCAATCGCTCTTATTTTACACAGGACTGACCTGGTTACCAACTATGGCTTTAGATGCTGGCCTCAATCAAAATGCCAGTGGTTTGTTAGCAGGACTATATTCGTTGATTTCTTTACCCCTGTCAGCACTAATTCCTGTAATTGTTTCACGTCAAAAACGTCAAGCGCGGCGAAATTTTATGCTGATTTTTGCGATTTGTGGCATCTTAGCTATGGTCCTTTTATTGATGGTAAATTCTCGTAGTTTTTGGTTTTGGAGTGCGGTCAATGTTCTCTGGGGTGCGAGTGTTGGGGCATTATTCCCTTATATGTTAACGGCTTTTTCCTTGAAAACCACTAATCCTACTCAAACTGCACGACTTTCTGGTATGGCGCAAACTGGCGGTTACCTCTTGGCAGCTTTGGGGCCGGCACTTTGTGGTTACGGCTATAGTTATTTTCATAGCTGGACACCAATAGTCTTTGTACTTCTATTGGTGACGCTTATCACTACACTATCTTTGATTATTATGGAAAGTCGTGAAAAGATTGCATAAAAAAACTTGTCAGTTGACAAGTTTTTTTTATGCTTCCAATTGAGAGGCAACTGCTATGGAAAGGCTGGCACACAAAGCTAAGGGCAAAAGGGCACTAATATCTAGGTGGCAAATTTCAAAAAGCATAAATATCGCCATTAAAGGTGCATTTTGGGTGGCTGTCAATAATCCCACTGCTCCCAAAAGGGCGCATTGAACTAAGCTCGCTGTCGGTACAAATTGGACATAAAGTAGTCCCACTAAGGCTCCTAGACAAGCCCCAGCTCCAATGGAAGGTGTTAAGGTTCCCCCGTAAGCACCAGTCCACAAGGTAAAAATGGTCACAACTAATTTGGCCACCATTCCGAAAATTAAAAGTCCCATGGCTTCTAAGCTGACACTTTGGAAATTGAAAGCCATTTGTGCTACTCCGCGACCATTACCCATAATTTGTGGAAAGAAAGTGGCAATTGTTCCGGTTAAAAGTGCTGCTAAAGGTAGGCCGATGAGAATTTTATTGTCCGAAGCGCGAGCATTACTGGCTTTTTGAATCCAGCGTCGCACATAAGCGCCAACTAAACCTGCTAATGGTCCTAAAATTAAAATTAAAGGTAAGAGCTTAAGGTTAAAATGTGGTTGGGAAATCACGTAATAGGGGGTGAAACCTTTACTGAGTGCCCCCACTAAAGTCGCAAGCACAGACATGGTGAGGCTGACAACGATAGCTTTGCGACTGATTTTTTGGTAGAGGATTTCCAGACAAAAAAACATCCCGGTTAAAGGTGAAATATAGACTCCAGCAAACCCCGCTCCGGCCGCTGCTGCTAGAAGGAGTTTTTGGTCTTCAGTAGACAAATAACGATTCCAACGTGCGGTGAATTTTTGGGCTAACATGGTCCCCATTTCTCGAGGCGCTAATTCCCGGCCGACAGATCCTCCGGTAGAAACGTAAAAGATTTGCGTTAGGTCGTGAATCAAGGTGGTTTTGAAAGACATCTTTTCACCAGTTAAAGCTTTCTTAATCCCAACAGGTCGGGAATTTTTACGTAAAAGATGCCAAGAAATTCCGGCTAAGATGCCCCCAAAAAAGACGGATAGAAGTCGCCGTAAAGGCCAAGCTTGGCTCGCCACAGGGTGGTGATTACTTTCGACAAAGCCTAAAAAGAGGTGTTCAATCAAGTCGAGAAAATAACCTAATAGTAAAGAAGACGTTCCAATAATAAGTCCTAGAGCGATAGTGGCAGTCATGAGATTGAGGTCGTTAGTGTGCGTTTTTAATTTGGCAAACATGGGTAGGTCCTTTCTAAGCCAATTGGTGGGCGATTTTTCCACAAATAGCAGCGACAAGGGCGCCGAGTAAATCGTCGATGAAAGTATTGACCTGGTTAGGTTGTTGATCATAGTTCTTGATAATACCGGATTTAACACGATCCAGATAGCCGAAATTGGTGGCGCCAATTGTACCATAGACGTTGGCGATGGCTAGGGCCAGGGTTTCATCGGTACCAAAGACACCAGCATCATTTTTGATGATGGAGAGGAGCGGTTCACGTAGTTGATCGGCCTGAGCCAAGCGGTCGAGTTCGAGCGCTACCATGGCTTGGTTGAGGACTTCACGTTTATGGAGCACTGCTTGTAGGGCTACCTGACAGTCTGCTTCGGTCACTCGTGTATCAAACTCCACTAATAGTTTATAAGCCAGATGAGTGAGGTCGGAAAGTTTCACCCCCCGTCGCTCTAACTCTTGTGTAACAAAGTTGTAAGCTGCGGTGTCGGGATACTTAAAATTTTGATTTAACATGATTTTTCCTCCACGTAATTTTTGTTTATGAGAATAACACGATAAATGTAGGCTGACAAGAAAAAACTTGGTCAGTTTTTGTTATAATGAAGCTAGTAAAATTAAAGGAGCGCTCAATTTGAATGATATTATTTTGTTAAAGCCTGCCTTCCAAGAAAAAATATGGGGTGGCAAAAAATTACAAGAAGAATTCGGCTATGACATTCCTAGTGACCAAACCGGAGAATGTTGGGCGATTTCAGCCCATAAGCATGGACCTGCGACCGTTGAAAATGGTCCCTATGCTGGAATGACTCTAACGCAGTTATGGACCTCAGAGCCGCAACTATTTGGTAACCACGGTGCTGAGGAAAGTTTTCCTTTGTTAACCAAGATTTTGGATGCCAAAATTGACCTTTCCGTCCAAGTTCACCCTGATGATGCTTATGCCATGAAACACGAAGGGGAATTGGGGAAGACCGAATGTTGGTATATTCTTGCAGCGGATCCTGGTAGTTATTTAATTTATGGTCACCGCGCCCAAAGCAAGGAAGAATTTGCCCAATTAGTGTCCCAAGGTAAGTGGGACCAACTTTTAACTAAGGTACCCGTTAAAGCTGGTGATTTCTTTTATGTGCCAAGTGGGACGGTACACGCAATTGGTGGTGGAGTGATGGTTTTAGAGACCCAACAATCAAGTGATACTACTTATCGTTTATATGACTGGGACCGCAAGGATGAAAAGACAGGTCAAAGTCGGGAATTACATATCAAAGATTCTTTGGCTTGTAGCCAAGTGCCTTTCCAAGCACCAAAATTAACTAGGAAAACCAGCTTTTGTGGGCAAACGAAAGTTACAGAGTTTGTTAATTCTAAATTCTTCAGTGTTTATCGTTGGGAAAATCACCAAAATCAAGGTGATTTTCAAAATAAAAACCATGATTACTGGTTAGTTTCTGTTATTGCAGGTCAAGGTCAAATTAATCTCGGTGATAAGACTTATGATTTGAAAAAAGGTATGCATTTTATCATTCCCTCAACAGTTACAAACTGGACTTTAAGTGGCGACTTCACCATGATTGCTTCTAAAGCCAACTAATATCGCAAAAAAGACCGGCAAAAGTCGCCGGTCTTTTTAGATATCACGATACATGAGCAAATCTGTTTGTCGGTCATTTCCTAGGACGAAAGTATGGGCACCAGCTTGTTTGAAACCAAGATGACGATAAAAGCCTAGCGCATTTTTATTGTGTTCCCAAACCCCGAGCCAAATGCCTTCACAAGCTAGGTCGTGGGCATATTTTAGCGCAAAGTCAAAGAGCGCTTGGCCGATACCTTGTTTTTGATATTCAGGGTGTACATAGATACGTTGGATTTCCAAGGCTTGGGGCCAATCGAGTTCGCTTTGAGCGTGGCCCCAGTTTAATTTAAGATAGCCAACTATTTGGCTATCTTTAAGGGCAAAGAAATAGGCAGATTGTTCCTGCGCTAGTTCTTGTCTTAAAACTTCAATATTATAAGCTTCATCTAAGTATTTTTGTAAATCAGCCGGATCGTTGTCTTGATCAAAGGTGGCTGCAAAAGTGAGCCGACAGATTTTTTGTAATTCTTCCAGATCGGCGGTGGTTACGTTTCTGATTTGAATAGTCATTTTTTCCTCACTACTTTTTAGTTTGACAGATTGTAAAATATAAGTTGAACATTTAAGTGGACAAGAAAACCCATAA
>NZ_AZFH01000065.1:0-905 GCF_001435735.1 Ligilactobacillus equi DSM 15833 = JCM 10991 | reverse complement strand
TATCGGGCAATCTCTCTGTATACTGGAAGAAAATCAGTACTACGGAGGGATTTTTTAATGGAAAAGATAACAGAAATTGTACCAGTCAACTTTAAGTCACCGGAGGTGGATCAAGCAAAAGCTCCGCTTTCCGGTAAGGGACGTCCGCAGCGAAAACCAAAGTACAGTAGAAAAAAGATAATAGCAGATATCCAAACAACATCCTTCAAAATATCAGTCTTTGATGAAGCGAAGGAAGAACTATTACAAGATATTATGAAAATGGTGATGAAATATGCTGATTAATTACAATTATCCAAAGCATGTGTATATCGTTTGTGGGAATACTGACTTACGTAAAGGGATTAATAGTCTTGCACTTTTAATCTCAGATTACTATGAAATGGATGTCTATGACGATTCGCTCTTCTTATTCTGTGGACGCAGAAATGATCGCTTTAAAGGACTTTATTGGGACGGCGAAGGTTTTACTATGCTTTACAAACGATTTGAAAATGGGCGACTTCAGTGGCCTAGAAATCGTGAAGAGGTTTCTGAGCTAACTCAGCAACAAGTTGAATGGCTTCTTCAGGGCTTAAATCCATTACCTGAGAAACGAATCAAGCCAGCTAAAAAGGGAACTTTTTATTGATCGGCAGATTACAAGAAATAAATTTAAAAAAGTTCTTTACAGTAAACGCTCCCCACTGATATGGTTGTTCTAACATATATTACGGGGAGGTGACGAGTATGGCTACAAAAAAAGATTTAGAAAAGCAAGTCGAAGAGCTCAAGGAGCAAGTTAAAGAGTTTAAGAAACAACTTGATAAAAGAGATGAAGTAATCGAAATGCTTTTACAACGTCAATATGGAAAAAAAACTGAAAAATTGGCCGACGGCCAAATATCACTTTTATCCGATGAGGA
>NZ_AZFH01000064.1:0-259 GCF_001435735.1 Ligilactobacillus equi DSM 15833 = JCM 10991 | reverse complement strand
TCACCTGCTGTGATTGAGTCTTCTAAACCGGTCTTGTTTACTGCTTCTACAGCTTCGCTTGCCTTCTTACCTGGTTCTTTGGCTGTTACGGCTAAGTCACCTGCCACATCGCCTGATACTGGCACTGTGAAATTACCATTTTTATCAGCTTGAGCTGTACCTAAAACGTTGCCGTCTTGGTCCTTAACTTCTACTGTTGATCCTGGGGTTGCCTTACCTGTAACTGCTGTACCTTGGGCATCCTTCACAGCTTGAACGT
>NZ_AZFH01000063.1:0-346 GCF_001435735.1 Ligilactobacillus equi DSM 15833 = JCM 10991 | reverse complement strand
TAGGTCTACCATGTTTCTTTTTGAAGAACATTAACCACGCCTGATAAAGATTATTAGTCACCACTTGTAAACTGGAGCTATCACTTTCTTTTAGAAAGTCATATTCTTGTTTAAGTGGTTTGAGTAGGTAATTCATATCGTAAGCTGACAAAACCTTTAAACTGGGATTGTTTTTATACCGTTGGTTAATTAGATTTAACATCCCATTCCAAACAAATCTATCATTGCCAAACATCCACGCTAATTGTTGTTTCTGTCTAGCATTAGGGTAGATTTTTAGTTTGATTCCTTTTAACATTTTATTTCACCACCTTTCTATACATTTATCGTAACATATGTTGTTTGC
>NZ_AZFH01000007.1:0-17699 GCF_001435735.1 Ligilactobacillus equi DSM 15833 = JCM 10991 | reverse complement strand
AGAACGTAAGGTTCAACCTTACAAGCCCCTCTCTTTAGAGAGGGGTAGTTGACTAATCCCAACACTGAAGATAATTAAAACACTAATCATAATGGCAATTCCCATGTAGGTGCTGGCAATCCGCACCACATCGGCCCCAAAAACAGTTAATCCTAGTACCAAACAACCGATAATGATGATGTTTAAGTAGTAATTCCAACCAAAGTATTGATTAATAGCAGAAGCAGCTCCAGAAATCGCCGCAGCTACGGCCATTAACACCATGATGTAGAAGAAAATTTCAAACAAAATTTCTAACTTATCAAAGGGATGGTATGGTAAAGTTGTTGGAATAGTTCTTTGTGGGATTTTAGATCATATTTGTTGTACATAATCATGGCTTGACGCATAGTTAAAGTTAAAAGAAGCATGGCTAAGATTAAACTCACAATTTCTGACCAACCTAGACTAACAAAATAGGTATTTTCTTGATTTCCAGTTGCGAAACCACCCCCAGCATGGGCTGAGAATAAAACTGAGGCCACTGAAAAAATGGCAATTCCTGGTGAATTAAATGATAATTTTCGGCCGGATTTGGCCTTCTTCGAAGTGATTTTGGTATCCATAGTAGATTCCTCCCTGAACTTTTATTTAGTTTACGCTAAACAAAAAGTCCTTTCGTCCCTTCTGCCTAGCATATGGCAGAAGAGACGAAAGGACAACTTCCGCGATACCACTCTTCTTCATTTCAATCAATGAAATGCTCTTGGTCTAACAACCTGTGCTTGGTTAACGGCAGCGACCCCGTCATTCCCTACTATTTTCAGGAATACCGCTCCTTGGTGAGTTCATTAATTCCCTGCCAATAACTTACACCAACCGTTATCTCTCTTGAGGCAGTTCCTTAATTACTAGTACAATTCATTGCGTTTTGTATTTAAATTAATATATCATGAGAAAAAATAAAAAATAAGAATTATTTTTAATTATTGGAAAAATTTTTTTCATACTTCAATAATAATTTAGAAATGAGTGGTATAAAGCGTACATTGCAGCCTCACCTAGGATATTTTGCACTAAATCATTAAAATCAAAAAGCTGATTAGATTACTCCTTAAAACATTATACTAAGCCAATTAAATACAATTTATTTTTCTCGCCCGGAATATTTAGGTGCCCTCTGAAGGTCAAATTATTAAAAGGAGCGGGAATACGCTGCTTAATTTCTGTTAAATCACTTTTAGTATAATTAGTGACTTTAGTTTCATTATTAGACTCAACGACCATAAACATTGTATTATTGAAATCCATATAGACGGTAGCTGTACAAGCCACTTCTTCACCAGTTTTATTTATAAAGCTAACCGTAAATTCGGTCGGTGTTTTGGTGGTAGTACTTTTATTGATAAATAAAGCCTGCCCGTCCGCTTGATTTTCCTGGTGAACTTTTTGGCTGTAGGTAATCAAGTTGCGAGCTGTCTGAAGAGTCATTTTATCAATCCCCTGTTTGCGGTAGTTGATAATCGCTTGCGTTGACATCCCGACCCCTTGTGCAATCATATTACTTGATAGGTTACTTGCTAGCAAAGCTTGGATAATTTGTTCATCGATCATTATTTCACCTCAAATTTATATCAATTATAGTTTAACATATATTTCAACTATAATTGAAATTAACTTTCGAAAAATAGACTAAAACCTTGATGTTAAGGGAATTCTTTCATTTTTGCATAAGAATATATGTAAGACTCTTTTGTACAAACTATCTTACACTTATGATTTTTAGATAACCATCTAAAATCCTTTACGCGCTAAAAGTTAGCTAATTTAACTAACTTTTATAATTTTGCATTTATTCAGCATCAAATGTACAAGAGGTCGTTTAACTAACGAACCTGGCCTTAGAATTCGCCTCTCAGCATCGGGATTTTAACAATATTTCTATATAAATAATAGACTTTTTGTACATTATTAGCTTTAAAGTCGTAATTTAAGCTAAAGAAAAACTACATATAAAAATTTGTGCATGCAATGTTTCTTAACTATCCATACTTTCGAGTTCCGTTTCTAAATTAGCAATCCTTTAAATCTGTTAACGGCTCCTCCTCAGGTAAGCTTGGACTCAACGAGTTTTTGTCATTCTCGATAATCTCATTTGTAATTGTTGTAATCTAGTTTTTCCAAAATTGGATTGCATAGATAAATTTCGAATTTCATTCTCTTTAATTTAAACAATCATACTTTTCTTAATTATCATCTTCGTTATAATTTGAAAGCTATTTTACCAACTACCCTCTAAAACTCCAAAAAGACAATTAATATACTATTGGTACATTAATTGTCTGAAAGTATATAAAAGAACTTAAAGTTAAATAATAGATGATGGATGGCCTATATTTTCTTATATTGTTACTCAGAAGGTTACTACGGGTCTTGGTCGGATTTTCTTAAATGTTGCATAAGCCATTAAATATAAACATCAGTAGTAAAAATTGGAAATTATTTTTTGTCAAGTGTGCTAAAATTCAGGGTGCATTCCTTTGGAGTAAATAGTAATAAAGCAGATATTTATTCCGATTATTTTAAAAGGTAACCATGATTCATTGGTCCGCTACCAAGTCCAAGATCTAATTGACTAGCTAAAATTCCCGAGAGATATTTCTTGGCTTTTTGAATAGCGGGAATTAAGTCCTCGCCATGTGCAAGGTTAGCTGCAATGGCACTTGATAAAGTACAACCGGTTCCATGTGTATTGGAATTATTAATTTTTTGACCATTAAGCCAAAGTACCTGATTACCTTGAGCAAAGACATCATTGGCATCGTTAACTAGGTGACCGCCTTTAACTAGTACGGCACAACCTAATTCTTGCGTTAATTTTTGAGCCGCTACTTCCATATCGGTGGCATTCCTAATTTCCATTTCCGCTAAAATTTGGGCTTCATCAATGTTAGGAGTAATAAGAGTTGCTTGACGAGCTAAGGCTTTTAAGGCATCAAGCGTTTCAGACTTCATCAGTTGGGCCCCAGAAGTAGCAACCATGACCGGATCTAAGACAACATTGTTTGCCTGATACAAACTTAATTCCTGTGCAATTACTTGCATTAACTCTGGACTTGGTACCATCCCAACCTTAATAGCCAGAGGATAAATGTCTGTAAAGACCGTTGCTATTTGTGCTTGTAAAAATTCGGGACTGGATTCTATAATCGCCGTAACCCCTTGAGTGTTTTGTGCGGTCATAGCAGTAATCGCGGTCATGGCAAACCCACCATTGGCCATAATTGCCTTGATATCAGCTTGAATTCCGGCCCCACCACTGGAATCACTACCCGCAATTGATAAAACGGGCGGTAGGTTCGCACTCCGCGAGGTGAAGACAGTTTTAACTGCTAAAGCTTTGAGTTTGTGACTTTGCTTTTCAATTTCTGGTGCCCCCAAAATAGCATTCACTATAGCTAACCCTGCAATTCCAGTTCCAGCTAAACTTTCCATATTATCCTCATCAATCCCCCCAATCGCTACAACGGGAATGTTAACAGCTTGACAAATTTCTGCTAAGGTTTGACGGCTAACCCTAACAGCATCGGTCTTGGTTTGGGTGGGAAATATGGTACCCACGCCCAGGTAATTTGCCCCTTTGGCCTGGGCTTCTTTGGCTTGAGCCACGTTTTGCACTGAGACACCTAGGATCATATCGCTAGGTATTTGCTGGTAAAAATCGGATTTTTGTAAGTCTTCTTGACCAACATGTAAACCATCGGCTTGACAATCCAGGGCAACTTCCAAACTATCATTAATAATGAATGGCACTTGTGCTTCTTGGCAAAGCTGTTTAACGGCGTAAGCTTCTGCACTAAAAGCTTCCCTGGACAGATTTTTTTCGCGTAGTTGCAAGCACGTTACACCGCCGGCCAAAGCTTGCTTAATGCTTGTTAAAAATTCAGTCTGACCTAAATTTTTTCGGTCAGTGACGGCGTATAACAATAAATCTTTATCTAAGTTTGACATAGTTTGCACCTTCTTTTACTTCTTTATCTGTCATTTGATAAACCGCATCAATTAAATAATTGCGGTAACTAGCATTGCCATCGCCAACTGTTATTTTCTTCGCGGCCTTTTCTCCAGCTAGCCCCCACATGCAGGTGGCTGTTAGACAAGTTTTAGTCCAATCTTGTCCGGCGCCTAATAAAGCTCCAATTAAAGCGCTTAATTGGCAACCAGTCCCAGTGACGTCTTTCATTAAGGCATGCCCATTTTGTACCAGGTAAGCTTGCTGAGAATTAACAATTAAATCTTCCGGTCCGCTAGCTATCAAGACGCAATCAGATTGTTGACAAAAATCCTGCATCTGCGCTATTAGGCTGTCTTGAGTAGCCTGGGTCATTTGATCTGTTTGAGCCATATCTACCCCGGAACCATGTTGTTGACCACTGATTAAAGTGAGGATTTCCGAAAAATTACCACGAATTACCTGTGGCTTCACGGTGGTTAAAATTTCTTGCACCGCTTTTTGTCTAAAAGTAGATACACCAATACCTACGGGATCCAATAACACCATTTTTCCGTATTGACGCATAGCCTTACCAGCGGCTAAGCTAGCAGTAAAAGTCCTTTGGTTTAAGGTGCCAATATTAATCACCAAAACTTCAGCTTTTTGCGCAATTTCAGTCATTTCTGTGATTTCGTCAGCCATTAAAGGGCGACCCCCACTAGCAATAATCACATTAGCACAATCATTGACGGTTACATAATTCGTAATGCAATGGACTAGGGGTGCGTATTTTCGACATGCTTGTAATAAATCCATCTCAATTCCTCCATACAAAAACAGGCCCTTCCTATGAAAAGAGCCTGTCTTAAATGGAGAATATCTTTAAATATCACACAAAATGTCTACAAACTCCCTCCGCCGGCATTATCCGGATCAGGTTAAGGGTCGAAGTTGATGACTTCCTCTCAGCTCGCTTACGAGCTCCCCTGCTTCAATTTTACCTTCTAACTATAACATGTTTTGAAATCGCATTCAATAATAGAATTTCATTCTTCGCTCTATATTTTGAGTATCACAAAACATAGAATGATTTACTTACTTTCTATAACATTCAAATTTCTGTATAAAATACACAAGATTATTACTGTTAGTGAATTAAATTAGCCAACATTATCATCAACGGCAGACTAATCATAGAACAAACTGTTGATAGGCACAAAACCTTGGAAGCAAAATCTACCGGTTGATTATTGATTAGGCTTAACATCACAATTAAGCCGGCGACCGGAGCCGAAATCATGACCGTGATAGCGGTAAAAGCTGTGGAAGATAATGGTAAAAAGGCTAAAGTTGCCACCAAAATCAAAGGAAAAATGAGGTTGCGCAAGAAGACCAAGCTCCAAACTTCTAAATCATCATAAAACTTGCCTTTAATCGTAGCCAGGTTAGCGCCAATTACAATCATACTTAATGGTGTATTGAGCGTTGCTACATACTCAATCGGCTTCATCACCATAACTGGTAGTGCTTGGTTCAAACCACTTATAAAAAATAACAAACCGATAATCGTAGCGATAATATTAGGATTGAGTAAAATGGTGCGTAAGGTTTCCCCTAACATGAAACGCTTTCGCTTCTGAAAAAGGCTTACGCCGTGGGTCCACAAAAAAATATTATTAACCACTAAAAACGGTACCGAAAAAAAGGTACCTTGCTTACCAATTAAAGCTTGAATTAAGGGGATGCCCATAAAACCACTGTTGGTGTAAGTGACAGCAAATTTATAAATTCCTTGCTGGTCATTTTCTTTGAAAGTCGGTAAAGAAAATAAGAGCTTACCTAAAAAGACAGATACGGAAAAAGAAATTACCGTCGCTAATATGGTCCACCAAAAAGTTTGCAAAAGATTAGTGGTCATCTTTTGGTGAAAGGAATTAAAAATTAAACATGGTGAAACCACATTAATTAAAATAGTTGTTAATTCCTTAATTGTCTGTTCATGCAGCACTTTGAGCCTTTGACAGGTAAAACCAATCCCCATCAGGATGAACATGATGCAGATTTGCTGAAAAGAAATTAGAAAATACATATCCGCTACTAATTTCCTCCTTAAATTTTTGATATATTCTTATTTTATGTCGCAAACCCTATGATAACAAGTGGAAAAATCGCTATAATTAAAGAAAAAGGAGGTATAAATTTATGTACTATCAAAGTTTCCCTCTCCGACCTGGCAATGCGGCGGTAAAGCTAACTGCTTATGTATTGGATGAGGAAATTACCCACAAAAAGCACCGTAAGCGTCCCGGCATCATTGTTTGTCCCGGCGGTGGCTATCTAAATCTTGCCCATAAGGAAAGTGAACCAGTAGTAGCACGCTTCTTGGGGATGGGATTTAATGTTTTTTTACTTGATTATTCCGTTTACTTCCTGCAACGGCCAGATGCCCAACAAGCAGCTGTAATCAATGAGGATTTTGAGATTTTTCAGACCTATCGAGATTTAGAATGTGCCCTGCAGGTCATCGCTGACCATGCTAAGGAATGGTATTTAGATTCTGAACGACTTTACCTTTTAGGTTTCTCAGCTGGCGCTCATCTCATTGCGTATTTTATGGAACATCAAGCCGATTATACTATCCCTGCTCCTTTGAAAATTCAAGGCTTAATCCTAGCTTATCCGATGTTGACGGTTCCGAGTGTGCATTTGCACAGAGATGCCGCTTACCTTGCACAAGCAATCCCACCAGAATTTCACCAACAATTAGATTTAATTCAAGGCGTGGATGCTAATTTTCCGAAAACTTTCCTTTGGCAGGGAGGACAAGATACGACCGTTTCCCCAAAAGAAACCACACAATTTGTCCTCAAACTTCAGGAATTGGGCGTACCTTGTGAATACCATCTCTTCCAAAGTGGAATTCATGGTTTAGCCTTAGCTGATGAGACAAGTGCTGTTTATCCGCGGGATGTTGACCCTACCTTAGCACAATGGATCAATGCTGCCAAGCTTTGGTTGGCTCAGGACCAAGGTCCAGTAACCCTCTACCAAGATGAACGGCAATAAGAAGATGAATTTACTGAAAGAAGCCCAGGAATTTTTTCCAGAAGCTCAACTCAAGCGCCATGGTTCCCAGTTAAAAATTCAGCAACCCTTAGATCTCGTGGAAAGAATCACTTTCACCAAAGACCAACAGGATCTAGCCAGTTTTTACCGAGTGATGGCTACGCTCATTGAACAAGTCCCGTTACCTAAGATCGATTATCAAACTGACTTTTGGCAATTGATATTGGCTAATTTACCCCGGTATTACCCGGATTTTACGCATGTAAAAATTCCTGATTTACCATTTACTCCTATCGAAAAACAAGACTTTCGATATTTTCAAGCCCAACTTGTTCACGATATACTAGCGCTAGGTCAAATGGCCCTTCAGGACAAAAGTTTCTCGGAAATTACACTCCAACATGGACCGCAAGCTTTTACCGCAACTGTTGACTTAGAAAACGGTCAGGTTCAGCACAACTTGGATACCGTGCGTTTTAGCTTCAATAATTTGCCGGATTTGGCATCCTCTCGTTCCCCAAGCCCTACTACTGCTCGTCAAAGTTATAAGCAATTTGCCTTGGCTGCCTTAATTAGTCAGCAAAATTATCGGGATATTCATACTTATTTTCAAGCCACACATTCCGAAATTTACCGTCCGGAACAGCTAGATGACTATTTGTATGCAGCTTGTCATAACCAAATTTACGAGGGCTATCGTTATTTAGCCGGTCAAGGTCAGGAACCTCAAACTTTAACTATCAGCCAATTAGCTAAGTTCTATGTGCAAATGCGACTATATCTTTCGTTGCCATTTTTGGAAATTAAGTCATCATTGGTGGATCTCACGCTCACGCAAGCTTTCAAGTTATCACAATCTTTTGAACAATTCATCAGCTGGCAAACTAATTGTCAAGTTAAGCTTACGACAACTTCTGGACAAGTATTTCTTTCCCGTCCAGACCAACCCGTCGCACTTTTTTTAGAGCGTAATTTTTGGTATTATGCTAAGCATTTACCTCAACAGTTATTACGATTCCAAAAAATCATCAACAACAAATAGCCCTCCACTTCAGGAAGGCTTTTTTGGCTTATTGGTGTAATTGATTATAACCAACTTGAACAAATTTTTGTAACATTTCGGTATCGGCTTGCCATTGTGCATCTTTTTGAAAGTTATGGCGCCGGTTAACGGCAAAAGAACCATGTAAAATGTAGATAAACAATGTTTCGGCTTGACGGGTATCCAGACCTGTTTTCATCATAATTTCAGGTACCATGCGCCCCTTTTCTTGATGGATGATACGACCAATAATGTATTCGCTGTGTAAGATGGATAGATTTGCTTAATTAGTTTCGTATCTTCATGGGGGGTACCCTTAACTTCTTGTGGCGGGATAATTTTAGCACCTAAATCATTACCGGTTAACAATTCTTCTAAAGCCAAACTTAAATCAGCGTCAAAGCCAATCGCCCGAGCCGCTAAATTAGCAGGAATATTCAGTTCACCCTTATTAATCGTAATATAACGGCTATTATGATTACCGGCAACTAATTGCATACTAGGTGCTTTAATTAGCTGATTGTGGGCACCAATCCCCAGTTCTAAAACTAATAATTTCCGGTTTTGATTTCGCGTAATGAAGTTTTGAAAAGCATCTACTTGGGTTTGATTAATTTGAAAATCAGGCCCAGCTAAATTAAGTTTCACAGTTCCCCCACAAATATCACATAGAGGTACGTCAGCTACTGTCAAGGTTCCGGCTTGGTCTTTTTGATAAATTTCATGTAAAATATTCTTTAAATCTACATGATCTCCGTTTTGACAAATTCCTTCCAACCAAGACCCTTCTACTTCTAAAACCGGTAAACCGGCTTGCTTAAAATGGCCTTCGGTGTTGGAAGTCCACACCAAGTAGTCCTTACCAGCAAGTAAACCTTGGAGTTTTTGCATCACAGGACTAGCATGATAACTATAGTTATAAAATTCTGCTACTCGACCATACATCCGAAAACGTTCCACGTCGTGCGGATAATCATAGGAAAAAGCACTTAAAAGATTAGGTAAGCGATATTTCGTTACCATGTTGCCTAAGGCTTGACGAAAATTTTGATTATCAGTAAATAAATTTACCCCTTCGGAAATGGCGAATCCATTACTAGCTGTAACTAGTACGGCATCAGCTTGCTTGATCCATTTGCGGGCGAGTTTTAAGCTTGATTTAGACATTTTTTCCCTCCAATTTTTGTACAGCAGCAGCTAAAACATTATTAATATCCTCGTGAATTAAGAGTGAACGGTCAACAATTTGTGGATGTGTCAAGGCATCTTTAGGATTAATATTAACGTAAAAAGCCTGTTTCATAGCATTGGTCATCTCCCAGAAAGGTTCTTGAATAAACATCGGAGTCATGCGTCCCACACCTAATTCAAGAAAGAGAATTTTTTGACCTTGGTATTGACCCAAGAACTGATTTATTTTTTTGTGTTCTTCAAAGTAACGTTTTCCTTCAAGAAACTCTGGCCCCCGCGCCCAAGGAATTAATTTGGCTCCATTCACTGGACTGTATGGGATGGCTGTCTTTGGCAATTTATGCTCTCTCACTTGGCCCTGAACTTGCGCCAATAGTTGTCGTGTGGAATAGAGATTTTGGTCGCTACTAGGTCGCTCGCTTTGAAAATAATTCCAAGAGCCTTGAATTTCAGAAATCTTTTCTGCCGGAAAATCCTGAAAAAATAAGGTATCTTGGTTAGTTGTCATGATGTGGTAGTCTTTATCTTTTAAGAGGCGTTTAAGGTTCTTGTAAGTCGGCTTTTGAGCCGGAAGATTGAGAATCATATCTAAAGCGGCCAGGTAAAAGCCCCAGTGTTCCTCTTCGCTTTCAAAGTGGTTATAAAAGCCATTAAAAATTCCGTGAAACCCATATTTATCAGCATAGTAGCGTATTTCAGTATTATAAAGGAGACTGTCTTCATACCAAAAATCCATCCCCGCTGCGGTCGACATCCCTGAAGCCGCTCCGACTAAAATTGCATCAGCTTCGTTGATTTGTCTTAATAAAGCATTAATTTTATCCATATTAAACTCCTTTTAAACAGTTTGTTTTTTTTCAGTCACTATGTCATGAAGTTTTCTTTAGCATAAATTACTTTACCTTAGACTTAAAGCACACTCCGTGATAATCTGTTCATTTCAAGACACTTTTATATTTTTGTCACGAACTTGTTTACGAGTTTATATTAGATTATAGAACTATAACTGCTCAACTCATCTAAGTTGGAAAAGACAAATAAGACGCCACTAATTTTTTAGCAGCGTCTTATTTTTATATGCATATTTTACGACGTAACATCCAGTAATAGCTAACGCATAAGATAATTTGGACTACGGAAGAAGCTGGTGTTGCCATCCCAAGGTAAAAGAGATTTGCCCCCGGTAGACTGGTCAAGAAGAAAGCCAGAGGAATTCGGAATAGTAATGCTCCAATAAGGCCTTGTATCATGACGAACTGGGTCTTACCATAACCATTAAAGTAACCCACGAAACAAAAGAAAATGGCAGTCATCAAAACGTCAAAAGCATAAGATTTCATGTACAATGCCGTCGCATCTACGACCCCACGATTTTGAGTAAAAATACGGGCCAATGCATCCCCGTGAAAAAAAGAAATGTAGGCCATAACAGTCGCAAAGACTAACGAAGCTCCCATTCCATAAAAAAGGCTCTTTCTTGCACGGTTATGTTGCTTAGCCCCAACATTTTGAGCGACAAAAGCAGCCATGGCTTGCATAAAAGCAATCGGTAATAACATGATAAAAGCAGTTGCCTTTTCACCTACACCAATTCCCGCCGAAGCTGTAACACCCATAGTATTAGCAATCGCTAAGATGACCACAAAGGAAATGTTAATCAAGAAATCTTGTAAGGCAATCGGACTTCCTAACTTCATAATCGCTTTAATCACAGTAAAATCAGGTTGTTTTAGTTCAAAAATTTTTCCGTCACGCCTTTGCGATAAAAAGTAAAAAGCAACTAGGCTAATAGCTTGAGCAGTTACCGTAGCTATCGCAGCCCCACTAGCTCCCATTTTAAAGTGAGCAACTAAGATTAAATCTAAGAAGACATTAATTGTAGCGGCTATCCCAACCGTAATCAAAGGAGTAATGGAATCACCTAACCCCCGAAAGACCGATCCCACCAGATTATAACCGACGATAAAGATTGCTCCTAGCCCGGAAATCCGCAGGTAAGCAACTGTCGCATCCAAAGCAGATTGAGGCGCACGCATCATATGAGCTAATCCTGGTGCAAATACCACCACCATTACAGTTAATATCAAGGCCAGTCCTGCAAATAACAAGAGACCATTCATAATAACATGTGGGACTTTGTCTTTTTTACCTTGTCCCAATACTTGAGCAATTAAAATTGTAATCCCCATCGCCATAGATGAAACTAGAGAAGTTAGCGTCTGCATAACCTGACCTCCAGTCGAAACTGCAGAAACTTGGCTGGTGCTAGAAAATTGGCCGACGATTAACAAGTCGGCAGCTGTATACAAAGCTTGTAACAAGAGAGCAAATAAAATCGGCATAGCAAACTGTAACAACTTACGCAAAATCGGTCCTCTGGTAAAGTTTTGTGTGTCTGTCATAAATCCCTCCTAATTTTTGCAAAAAAAGGATAAGAGCCCACAGGCATCTTATCCAGCCGGACTATTGGCCCGACCCTCCGATGTAACAATGTTTACATTGTGCCAAGACTCTTACTAAAAGTCAAGAAAAAATATTTAACTCCTTGTGCCAAATATAAGTTACAATAAAAGAAAAATACGGAGGTGCCTTATGAATTATCCTGCTATTTACCATCGTCCTGAAAGCGAAATGGCTTATTTACTTGATTCAAAAACTATACAAATTCGGCTTAAGGCGGCTAAAAACGACCTCAAACAAGTCCAAATTTTAGCCGGTGATCCTTACGCTTTAAATAACCCTCATTTCAAGCGACCTCACCCCCAAACAATGACCAAAATTATGACTGACGAACTTTATGATTACTGGCAAATCAGCCTACAAAGCACTAACGGCGCCTAAACTGCTGGCTAAATTAACCAGCCATCTGATGAAATATCGTGACTCAGCCAACCAAACGATGTTTAACGCCCTAGATTCTCATGATACCGCCCGCCTATTGACCTTGGCTAAAGAAGATAAAACTTTAGCTCTACAAACCCTTGCCTTTACTTTCTTACAACCGGGAGTACCGTCAATCTATTATGGAATATAAATCTGAATTGTACGGAAGAGTATTCATGACTGTCAATCCTAGAAATACTACACAAACATGTCATGATTGTGGCTTTGTTATGGGTAAAAATGGGACTAACAAATTAACTCTCAAAGATAGAGAGTGGGACTGTCCTAATTGTCATACACACCACATTAGAGATTGGAATGCCAGTAAGAATATTCTAGCCAAAGGATTAGAAAAATTAGCTAAAGAAAAAGCCTAGTATATCAAACTAGGCTCAAGTCCGTGGGCAACTGGCGGACTATAAAGGCATTGGTAATTAGGTGTAAGACGTACTGGCTATGCTGGTATGCAGTCTGTATCTATGCAACTTGTAACAGAGAACGTAAGGTTCAACCTTACAAGCCCCTCTCTTTAGAGAGGGGTAGTTAACCACCACTAAGCAAGTACAGTCAGTCCCAACGACAACACCGATCCTACTGCAAGCAGGTTATCAAAAAAATAAACTAGCGCCAAAAGGCTTCATAATCCTAGTAGACTAAGCTAAAAAGGGATGACCAAAGCGGCCATCCCTTTTTTTGATTTGCTTTAATTACGCGCGACTCTTGTATTCACCATTGGCGGTCGTAATGATTAAGCTGTCTCCGACGCTAATAAAGTCAGGGACAGTTACCACTAAACCAGTTTCCATAGTAGCTGGCTTCCCACCACCAGCGGCGGTAGCCCCCTTAATGTTAGGGGCTGTTTCCACCACTTTCATTTCTACCGTAGATGGTAAGGTAATCCCAATTAATTCGCCCTTGCAAAAGTCTAATTGAACTTCCATGTTAGGCATCAAGAACTTCTTTTCTTCAGCAACTTGGTCTGTGTTTAATTCGTATTGTTCATAAGTTTCCATATCCATGAACACTTCCACGGTGCCTTCGCTGTAAAGATATTGGGCGTTTTTCTTATCAACCATGACCAGTTCTACTTTTTCGCTAGGACGCATCGTGGTTTGCACAATGGAACCTGAACGTACGTCGTTTAGCTTCATTTGCATCACAGTGTTGCCCTTACCAGGCTTGTGATGGTTGGTTTCTAAGACTCGGATCAATTTTCCGTTTTGTTCAAAAATCATACCTTTTTTTAAGTTAATTGCTTCTACCATTAGTTTTTTGCTCCTTCTTGGATGCAAATAACAAAGCGCGGTTTGTTATCTGCTCCGTATCTTTTTATTTTTCAATCCAAATACGTACTAGAGCAGACAAGCCGTAGCCTATCTGCATCCAAGTTTAGGTGGGGCCAATGGTAAAGCGAATTCTTTAATTCTCATATAATGAATACCTCGCTTTCTCTAGTATTATACCATGAGAAGCAATTTTAGCGGAAAAAATCTTAAAATAAGAGCTAATCAACCTTGACCACTTCTTATTTATGTTTTACATAAGAAAATAATTCACAAAAGTAAGCAGTTGCATATCATACAAGAGCAATTCCCCACACTATGGTGGAAATATTAGACGATTTAGCTATAGTAAAACGAGGCTAGAAAATAAAAGCCTTAAAAATTCAACGCGTTTGGAACGTAATTTTTTAAGGCTTTTGACTTACAAGACTTTTTCCAGTCCAGTTTACTTATTTGTACTCTTATTGAAAATGTAAAACTGAAGAATCAAAGGACTTAGTGTCGGAGATGTTTGTGTACATCATCATTTCCGACAATTGTTCGTTCATCTTCTTAATTTGGCGCATGACTCCTGGAGTGGCTTCATCTAACAAAGGACGTAATATAGCTCGTCCCACAGAAACAGCGTCAGCCCCTAAAGCTAAAGCTTTGTAGGCATCGTAACCTGTTTCGATGCCACAGTCAACAAAGATGGTGATTCCAGATCCTGCTAAGGCCTTCTTAATAGCTGGTAACATCATTAATGGTGGTGTCGCGAAAGCTAAACGACCATGGTGATGAGAAATAACAATTCCTTTAACCCCGGCTTCTTTAGCCTTGAGGGCATCCTGGACTGAAAGAACCCCTTTGGCAACAAATGGTACATCACCGGCAGCTTGAACATAACTCTTTAAATCTGCAACAGTCACAGGACCCAAAGGAATCCCATCAACAATATCATACTTACCATTTTTACCAGGTACATGACAAATATCCATCCCTAAAGCAAAAATATCATGTTGCTTTGAGAACTCAATTTGTTTGTAAATGATGTTGTGGTCCGAAAATGGCTTGATGTTACGAATGGTTGGCACACCTACTTCGGAAATTTCCTTGTAAGTGCCATCGGTTTCCATCCCAATCCAGTTCATCATACCAGTTTTTTTGGCCGCCCAAGCATTTTCACGCATTGGCTTTCGTCCGTTTTTTCCAACCTTGTTCAAGTGTGAGAAAGCTGGCATGACAATCGGACTGGCAAATTCCTTGCCAAAGATTTCTGTGGTTAAATCAGGTTCGACAGAATCAAGGATGCGCATTTCAACTAAAATGCTATCCAAGTAGTGACGATTAATTAAATTGGCATCTTCTGATCGCCCACTTGTCACTGGAATTAACCCCTTAGGACCAGGCCATGGCCCGTTATTTTGTTCCATATCAAAAAAACTCCTTTTCCAGTCGTTAACCTATTTTAAACCTCTTTGTCACCAAACTACAAACTATTTGCCTATTTCTTGAGAACTTTCATATAAGGAATATCTTTTTCTCTCTTAGGGGGCAACGTAACCGCTTCGTAGTAGTAATAACCGTCTAAATCTCTTTCAGACAATAGTTGGTCGAAATAATTAATAATTTTTTTCTTTGTTGCAATTAGACTATTTTTAATCATATTAAGTCACTCCAATTAAGCTTATTCCTTTTAACAATTATATTACGCTTAAGTTGTTTCAATTAAGTCTTTAAAATTTGTTGCTTTAAAAGAACGAACTCTATAATCAAATCTACGTTTATAATCATATCCTCAACCTCATTTTTTTGCAAGTAAATTGTCTTAGACAAATTCTTTTTGGTTACACTTAGCAACGTCTATACCATTAGAAATAAGTAGTGTAGGCTGGTTTTTCTCTTTTTAAAAATTTTTCGTCCGTTTTAGAAAAGCGAATCATTTACCGAAAAATCCCTTTATATAACAAGGATTTTTATTTTAATATTTTCCCTTGTTACATCTAGACTTACTTTGCCGATAAGAAAATTTATGTTTTCTTTCGGGTAGTAAACTATAAATTTAAATAGACTTTTATTCAACTATAAGTAGCAAGTTCACATTTCTTATCTATCTATTTTAGAAACATTTTTGTTTCTTTATGGAAACAATATGTATTGTAAATCTTTAGTTTCTTTATGTCAACTTTAATTTTACAAAATCGTTCTTATGTGTTAAAATTAGCTTATTAAATTATCCTGGAAGGACTGAAAGAAATGAGATCTAGTGATCAAGTCATTGATTTAATTATTGATATTGCTAAACAAAAGCATATTTCAATTACTGAATTATCCAAGCGTGTCGGCATGGCTAAGTCCGGTGTTTCTCGTTACTTCAATAAAACACGCAAATTTCCTTTAAGTCGTACTGCAGCCTTTGCTGACGCCCTAGGAGTTCGTCCTGATTACTTAATCAACGATGATGAAGTAGACCTTGGACCTGTGACTGATTTTGTCAAAGTACCTGTAATTGGTAAAATTGCTTGCGGTTCACCAATTACTGCCCAAGAAAACATTGAATCTTACATTGAAGTACCACGTGATGCTGCCCACCGTAATGTTATCTATCTCGAGGCCAAGGGACATTCCATGGAACCAACAATTCCTGATGGTTCCTTAGTACTAATTAACTTGCAACCAACTGTCGAAAATGGGGAAATTGCGGCTGTCTTAATGAATGATCAAGAAGATGCCACCTTAAAGAAAGTTAAAAAGCAAGGTAACTCATTGGTTCTTTACCCACTTAACCCTGATTACGATGTGATTGTGCCCGAAAAAGACGACAATGTCCGCATCCTGGGCAAGGCCGTTCAAGTTACTTTAAATCTCTAATGATAATCAAGTCTGACTGACTTGGTTTTTTTATTTGGGCTTTTTTGTATCTGGTATTAAATTATTTTTTAATTTTGGGTATATTTTTATGACCAGTTATTTGCTATTCTTTTAACTAAGAAATTATTTATTAAGGAAGTGAGTCTATGCCTCGTAATAATCAAAATTCTTTACATACCTTGATTTTAACTGGTTTATTTGCAGCAATTATTTACATAGGTATCTGGGTATTACGAATTCCAATCCCAGCTATGGTGGGACGCCCCTTTATCCATTTTGGTAACACTTTAACTTTAGTGGCTATCCTATTTTTAGGCTACCGGAATGGTATCTTAGCTGGTATTATTGGCCTTGGTGGTTTTGACATATTAAATGGTTATGCTGCTACTTCATGGTTAATTATGCTAGAAGTGGTGCTTGTAGCTTCAGTAGTAACTGGTGTTTACAAATTAATGGGTTACCAAGATAACCGTAAAAATATCATTATCATAGCAATTATTGCCGGAATTACTAAAATTTTTTCTTCCTATGGGACTTCTATCGTCGAAGCCCTGATGGTCGGTACCAATATCAAAACTGCACTGGTTGCATCTTTTATGAGCCTACCAGCTACGGTTATCAATTCAATTTCAACGGCAATTTTTGCCCCGTTGCTTTACTTTGCAATTCGAAAAATATTTGTTCAAAGCACGCAACGCCGCTAAAGAGACTATGAAAAAGTTCAAAAAGGAAAAACCACTAGAAATTCGATTACGATTCTAAAATCACTGATTTCTAGCGGTTTTTTTGCTAATTCTAAAGTTAGAACATATTATTTCACTTCTATATAAATAAGGTTGAACAAAATTAAATTGTAAAAAATTCTAGAATTTTGAGGAAAAACTACTATTTTCTGCCTTTTTAGTTTGAATTTTTGTTAGAATAGAAATTGAATTATTTTTTAAAGTGTGAGGAATTTGATATGCACAATTTAGCAATTTTTTTCGTATTTTTAGTGGCTCTAGAAGCCCTGTATATTATGCGCATCGAAATGTTTGGTACGCCAGAAAAACACGCCCAAACTTTTGATATACCACTCGAATATACTAAACAAGAACAAGCACGAACTGCTATGGCCAATCAAGGTCTCTACAACGGTTTCTTAGGAGTTGGACTATTATTATCGCTATTTTTGCTTCCTAGCGCCGGACGTTTCTTTGTAGTTACCATGTTTTTAGTCTTTATTTCTATAGCAGCAATTTATGGTTGGTTATCATCTGGTAAAATTAAAATTTTATATTTACAAGGAAGTCCCGCTTTTATTGCATTACTCTTATGGATTTTCTTTTAAATTTAAAAACTTATTGGTGATTTAATGAAGTGCCTTATAATTGTTAGACAAAATCTAACGATTATGAGGTGCTTTTTATAT